>JBATIN010000026.1:0-6498 GCA_049667765.1 Flavobacteriaceae bacterium | reverse complement strand
AAGTGATAGCCCAAATAAGGGGTCACGGTCAAGGCCACGAACAACGAAAGTAACATAGCGATAGACGCCCCAATAGGCATCGGACTCATATATGGCCCCATCATACCGGATACGAACGCCATGGGTAAAATGGCGGCAATAACGGTAAAGGTTGCCAAAATGGTCGGGTTACCCACTTCGTTTATGGCATAGATGGCCGCTTGTTTAAAAGGCAAGCGTTTCATTTTAAAATGGCGGTGCATGTTCTCGGCGATGATGATACTATCATCAAAGACAATACCTACCACGCATACCAATGCGAAAAGGGTAATTCGGTTCAAGGTGTAGCCGAGCATATAGTAACTGAACAAGGCCAAGGCAAAGGTTAACGGTACCGAAAAGAATACCACCAGGCCACCACGCCAGCCCATAGCCAACATGACGAGAACGGTTACGGCCAAAATAGCCACGCCCAAATGCAATAACAGTTCACTTACTTTATGTGATGCGGTTTCGCCGTAGTTACGTGTCACTTCAACATGTACATCATCTGGAATCAGATTTTGTTTAATGTGCTCGATCTTCGTCAATATTTTCTCGGAAATCTTCATCGCATCGGCGCCCTTTACCTTTGAGACCGAAATGGTAACCGCGGGGTATTCCGACTTGAATTCTGAAGCCGCAACATTTGCTTTGCCATACCCAAACGCAACGTAGTTTTTAGGGGAGGAGGGACCATCTTGTATACTGGCAACCTGCTTTAAATATACGGGCATATTCTTGTTGACCCCTACCACCAATTGCTCCACATCTTCGGCAGTTTCTAAAAATTGGCCCGTGGTGATCAAATATTCTTGATCATTGGAAACAAAACTGCCTGATTGAGAACTTCCATTATTGGCCTGTACCATTTGCATGATACCTAGGGCATCGACGCCGTTTTCGGCCATTTTGTCCTTGTCCAACACTACTTTAAGTTCGCGATTTCGCCCTCCGATCACTTTGGTGATCGATACATCCTTTACTTTTTCGATTTCAGAAGTAACTTCTTCGGCGATCTGTCGTATTTGAAAATCGTCATAGTTTTCGCTCCAAAGCGTCAAACCTAGCATAGGTACATCATCGATAGAACGGGTCTTGACCATGGGCTGATATACGCCTTCCGGAAACATACCTTGGTGCTTCATCAACTCATCATATAGTTTCACATAGGAACGTTCCGTATCCTCGCCCACATAAAATTGTACAATGATCATGGCCCTACCGTTCATCGCCATACTATGTACGTGTTCAACACCCTTAATATTCGATATGATCTTTTCCAAAGGTTTTACCACTCTACTTTCGACTTCGGTGGGGTTCGCACCAGGGTATCCGATCATCACGTCGGCCATGGGCACATTAATTTGCGGTTCTTCTTCCCTCGGAATCAAAAACGAACTATAGACCCCAATCGCCATCAACGCCACCATCAAAAGAATGGTCAACTTCGAGTTGATGAAAAAGTGGGCTATTTTACCTGATATTCCTTCTTGCATGTTTTTATACTTAAAATTGTGTGTGTTTAGTTTTGAGTATTGAGAATTAAGAAATGGGTGTTGTATATCTAATTTGTTATTTGATCTGCGAAATCCGCTTCTCTCTTCTCTTCACTCCAATTACTATCAATTATAGGTTAGGTTAAAGCTTACATACTGACCTTAGCCCCATTGTATAACTTGCCATCGGCCGAGATAACATAGTTCTCACCAGCTGAAAGTCCTGATAGAATTTCAACCTCGTCTCCGAAATTTTTACCGGTACGTAGCCATCGTAGCATGGCAATATTGTTATCTCCAACCGTATAGACCCCAGTGAGTTGCCCCTGTTGTATCAAGGCACTTTCAGGCACAAGAATTCGGTCCGTAGCGATTGTAGTTTGTGTTTTTACAATTGGAAATTGAACATTAACGTACATGCCGGATAAGATTGGACTCTCAGTTTTGTCTAAATTGATTTTGACCAAATATTGCCCGCCCGTATTTTTTGATGAACCACTTACTTCGTTCACCTTACCTTTTAAAACCTCACTGTTCGATTTTACCAAAACCGTAACCTCCATACCATTTATAATGGACTCGATATCCGATTCTGAGACCATAGCGGTTACCTGAAATTTTGATGGGGCCTCAATACTTACCAAGGGCATGCCTGGGTTGGCCATGTCGCCTTCTTTCACAAAAGTATTGGTAACGGTACCTGAAAATGGTGCGGTTATATTGGCATATGAAAATTGCGCCATAACCTCGTTTTTCATCTGTTTGGCACCTTCCAATCCGGCCTTGGCCATTTCATAACGCGAGGTCATATCATCAAGTTCTTTTTGCGAGGCACTATTTTGTGCAAAAAGCGCCACAAACCGATCATAATCTTTTTTTGCATTGTTATAGCCGGCAGTCGCTTGTAAAATGGAGGCTTCAACTTGTGCTTTTTTAGCCTGAAGATCAGAGTTCTGCAAACTGGCCAATAGTTGTCCGGCATGTACTTTTTGACCCATTTTTACGTGCACTTTGGTAACATAGCCCATCATTCTGGTACTTACATTGGCACTTTTTTCGGCTTCAATTTTTCCGCTAGCCATTACAAAAGAAGAGATTTCGCCTTGTTTTACCGTATTGACCTTAACGGGCACCGCGGGTGTATTATCGACAATCACTTTTTTATCCTTTCCGCCACAGCTGGCCAATAAGGTGATCATTAAAAGTGCTGCCGGTATGTATTTTTTAGTTTTCATGTTTATATGGGTATTTAATAAGGAACAAAGAGTCTTGTGTTGTTTTAGTTTTTATTTCGTTAAAAATTGCACGTAAGCCAAGGCATAATTATGTTGGTAAATAGTACTGTAATATTCCAACTGTTTTTGTGCGAATTGGGTTTCTGACATTAGAAGGTCTGTAGTCTTTTCGAGGCCTTGTTTGAATCGGTTAGTGCGTATGCGCAATGATTCTTCCGATTGTTCCAAAGCAAGGGCCGTAAGCTTCAAGTTGTTTTTGGCATCTTGAAGCATGCGTTGGGCCCTGTTTAGCTCTACCTGACTTTGAGCTTTGTACTGTTCTAATTCCAATTTTGATTTTTCGTACTCTGCCCTGCTTTTTTGCGATTTTCCAAAGCGCTTGCTGCCTTCGAAAATGCTCCATTGCAATTGGGCACCGAACAAATACCCGTCCGATTCTCCTTTAAAGATTTCATCATCATGAAGTTCATAGGTGCCGAAGGCATTTAAGCGTGGCAAAAAACTCATTTTATCTGCCTTGGCCATTTGTCCGTATGCATTACTTGCCGAGGTCATCGCCTGAATATCGGCCCTGTTTTCAGAAAGGTCCAAGGCCAATAGCTCACTAGCTATAATGGTCAACGAATCCGTTGGTCGTAATATCGCATAGCTGGTGTCGTCCATCATTACCGATAGGTAGTTCGATGCATTTTGAATGTTACTCTTTGCGTACTGAAGTTGATTTTCGATTTCAGTAACACGCACTTCAACGGCAAGGATATCTGATTTTTGAAGGTAGCCTTGTGCCAAGCTATTCGAGGCAATACGTTTGTTTTCCAATGCCGCTTGCTTTGCCTTTTCTAAAACATTTACCGTTTTATAGGCCAATTGCAGTTGCATATAGGCTTTTTCAATTTCTAAATCAATGTATTGAGAGGTGCGTTCAGATTGCAATTCTGTGGCGTTCAATTTGGCTTTTGCAGCTTTTCTTTGATAAATACCATCTAAATTAAAAATGGGCTGTTGAACTTCGATCTTCGTAGCGTAATCCTCGATTTGTCTTGGATCGTTCAAAAGAGTAGGGTCGAAATCGGCAGGGGTCAATATCGATTGGTTCAATTTTGAGACAAATGCCATTAAGGGGTTGGTGGTCGCGATACCGGTGTGCGAAACTCCGATGTTCGGCAATAGTACTGCATTCGATTGTCTGTAATCGCCCTGTGCCGCCAAAACATCTTGCTCAGACATTTTAAGCGAATTATTGTTTTCCTTAACCTGGGCAATTACTTCGGCCTTTGATATCAAAACCGTTTCTTGTGCCTGTACAGTAAGTAAGCCTGCTAAGTAGAACAGGGGTAGTATATAGTACTTCATTGTATTAATTTATTTGAGGCAAAATTAGATCGACAAAAAAGGCTGTGCAGTAACTAATGTTACCAACTTACTGCCATTCAGAATTTAGAAGTGGAGTAATGTTGACCTAGGTCATTCGAAGCCAATAAATACGGGGGTTTTGTGTAACAAATGTTACATAAGTCGGTATTTCAAAGACAATTCTAACTTCTATGATAATAGTCATAAAAATGCGACCCGAGAGTCTCTAATTTTGGCTTCAAATAGTAAATGAATTACAACTAAAATTTTATGCTATGGAAGTAATGGAAGACATTCGCACCAGGGTTTATCGCTTTGGTAATAAAACAGCTGACGGAAACAGTACAATGAAAAATCTCCTAGGAGGTAAAGGAGCTAATTTGGCAGAAATGAGTGCCATCGGCATTCCTGTACCCCCTGGTTTTACTATTACTACCGAGGCTTGCACAGAATACAACGAATTGGGAGAAGAAGCGGTTTTAGCTTTGATTAAAGAGGATGTTGAAAAAGCTGTTGAAAATGTCGAGGGTATTATGGAGACAACCTTTGGGGACAATGAAAATCCTTTATTGATTTCCGTACGTTCGGGGGCAAGGGTGTCAATGCCGGGTATGATGGATACGGTTCTGAATCTAGGATTAAACGATGAGGTGGTCAAAGGTCTGGCGGCAAAAACTGGGAACGATCGTTTCGCATGGGATTCATACCGACGCTTCATTCAAATGTATGGAGGAGTTGTTCTTGGGATGAAACCCGAATCAAAAGATGATATCGACCCCTTCGAGGAAATTATGGAACACCTCAAGGAAAAAAGAGAGATCCAGCTCGATACCCAATTTACCGTACAAGATTTAAAAGACCTTGTATACGATTTTAAGGATGCAGTAAAAAAAAGAACGGGTCATGACTTTCCTTCCGATCCTTGGCAACAGCTTTGGGGTGCGGTCATCGCCGTATTCAATAGTTGGAACGGTGATCGCGCCAAATACTATCGAAAAATGCACGGATACCCCGCAGACTGGGGAACCGCGGTCAACGTACAGGCCATGGTATATGGTAATATGGGCGAAAATTCAGGAACAGGAGTTTGTTTTACCAGGGATGCCGGTACCGGCGAAAATGTATTTAACGGCGAATATCTGATCAACGCACAAGGCGAAGATGTGGTCGCAGGTGTCCGCACACCACAACAGATTACCAGATTGGGATCAGAACGGTGGGCAGAACTGGCTAAGGTGGAAGAAGCAGATCGAGCTGAAAACTATCCTTCGTTGGAAGAATTGATGCCCTCCATGTATAAAGAACTTTTTGAATACCAAAACAAACTAGAGAACCACTACCGCGATATGCAGGATATGGAGTTTACCATTCAAGCGGGGAAACTTTGGATTTTACAGACTCGCAACGGTAAAAGAACTGGGGCTGCAATGGTCAAAATTGCCATGGATCTATTGGAAGAGGGATTAATCCATGATAAAGAGGCCATACTTCGTATCGAACCCAATAAATTGGATGAATTATTACACCCGGTCTTTGACCCGAAAGCGATTAAAAGAGCTCATATCATAGCACAGGGCCTTCCCGCGTCTCCTGGGGCCGCAACCGGTCAGATTGTCTTTTTTGCGGATGAGGCCAAAAAATTCCGGCATACCATTTTGACCCGAATCGAAACCTCCCCTGAAGATTTAGAAGGCATGAACTTAGCAAAAGGGATATTGACCGCCCGTGGCGGGATGACTTCTCACGCGGCAGTAGTTGCAAGGGGTATGGGCAAATGTTGCATTTCCGGCGCTGGCGCTTTGAAAATCGATTATAAAAACCGCACCTTAACGGTTGATGATAAAGAGTACCACGAAGGAGACTGGATTTCCTTGAACGGTTCCACAGGAAATATTATCGAGGGAAAAGTGGCAACTATCGAACCTACATTAAGCGGTGAATTTGCCGATCTGATGAAGTTGACGGACAAGTATGCCACTATGCAGGTACGAACAAACGCCGACACTCCAAAGGATGCTAAGGCTGCCCGTAATTTCGGCGCCAAAGGTATCGGTTTGACGCGTACCGAACATATGTTCTTTGAAGTAGATCGAATTAGGGCAATGCGCGAAATGATCTTGTCGGATACCGTAAAAGGTCGTAAACATGCATTGGCAGAATTGCTGCCCATGCAACGTGAAGATTTTGAGGGAATATTTGAGGCCATGGCTGGGTTACCTGTAACGATTCGCTTACTAGATCCACCTTTGCATGAATTCGTGCCCCATCAACTGGCTACACAAAAAGAATTGGCCGACGATATGCACATCTCGTTGTCCGCAGTAAAGAATAAAGTGGCGGAGCTTCAAGAATTCAACCCTATGTTGGGGCATAGAGGATGTAGACTAGGTAAT
>JBATIN010000025.1:0-4007 GCA_049667765.1 Flavobacteriaceae bacterium | reverse complement strand
TCTTTAATGACCATCGATTGCAGAATTCCTTTTTTCTTGACCCTAAGCCCTTTTTTATCGAAAGATCTTCTAAACCCATCGATTACCACAGGAACGACTACAGGTCTATATTTTTTAATAATGTGAGCAGTGCCTTTACGTAGCGGCTTCCACGGGGTTGTTGTACCTTGAGGAAAAGTAATCACCCAGCCGTCGTTCAGTGCCCTACCAATATTCGAAATATCGCTCATTTTAACTTGGCGATTGATATCTTGACCCTCTGCTCGCCAAGTACGCTCTACATTTACAGAACCTGCATAGGCGAACACCTTGGTCAACAAACTTTTTTTCATAGTTTCTGCGGCCGCGACATAATACATATTGAGTTTTGGATGCCAGATATAGCCAATATTTCTAATATTATCGTTTCTACCACTTAAACTGGCATTGAAAACATGAAACATGGCCACGACATCGGCAAAATACGTTTGGTGATTGCTCACAAAAAGCACGTTTTTTTCCGGTAATGCCCTAATGATTTCCGAACCATCGATTTCAAGGGTATTAAAACCTTTGTAGCGTTGGTGGGTCATCAGTCCCAAAATTCGAATGAGCCATTTTTTAAGAAATAAAATGTGCCCGAAAGGATTTTCTTTAAATATACCCATAGAGTGCTAATGTAGTAAATATGCTTTATAAAACCTGTCTCAATAATACTTTGATCTCGCTCAGCATCATGGCCGTTGCGCCCCAAACTGTGTAACCCTTTAATTTAAAGACGGGTACATCTACTTTGAGTGCATAAGAAGTGCTCAGCCTTTGGGTGCTTACCATGGCATCGTTCATAAAATCTTGCAAAGGCACTTCGATCAGGGCTTCGACTTCCGCCACTTCGGGTACGAACGAAAACGGTTCGGTCAGGAGTCCCACGAAGGGCTGTACTTCAAAATTACTGGGCGGTATGTATACCTGTGTCAATGATTTAATGATTTTAATCGCTTCGGGTGGCACGCCCACTTCTTCATGGGTTTCTCTAAGGGCCGTTTGCTCTATGCTAATATCGCTACCTTCCATTTTACCTCCCGGAAACCCAACTTGGTTGGAGTGAACACCGATATAGGTTTTTCTAAGGATAAGCAACAAATGTGAGGTCTTACGTTCATCTGGATAAAAAAGTGCCATCACCCCGGCTTTTTTCGGGTTTTTAGCAACGGCCTTTTCTTCCAGATTCATAGAAAGCCTGAATTCGGGAATCATTTTAAGGTGTGATGCCTCCCCCGGTAAGGGCAGATCTTTTATTTTTGATAGTTGTTGTGAAAATAAACCGAAATCCATGGTATTGAAACGAATCGCTCTGAATGCAATATTACTATTAATTTTTATAGTTGGTTGTAAGGAAAAAAGCGAGAAAAAAACAGTAATACCCAATGTACAGGTCAGCCCTGTTGACAGTGTTGCCATAAAAGAAGCCCTGGCCAAAGAAAAAGAAGCGGACGAAATATTTCTGTTGGATGAAGAAAACGCTATAGACTTCTTTTTCAACTATCAAAAAGAACTTGATGATAATATAAAAGTAAAGCTAACCACTAGCCTCGGCGAGTTTACAGTTCAACTTTTTGACAATGTGCCCTATCACAAATCTAATTTTGTCTATCTGACCAAAAAGGGCTATTTCGATAACTCGCAATTTCATCGTGTGGTTAAAGATTTTATTATTCAAGGTGGCAATTCAGATGACAAGGCAATTGCCGAAAAACGCCGTAAAATAGGGCGTTATCTATTGCCCCCTGACACTCGAAAAGGCTACAAACATGATCGTGGCATTGTATCTATGCCCAGTAGTGAAATCGACAATCCACATATGCTGGCCTCGCCTTATGAGTTTTTTATTGTGGTAACCAAGCCGGGATCCTATCATTTAGATGGCGATTACACACCTTTCGGAAAAGTTATCGATGGCATGGATGTGGTCGATAAAATAAACAAGGTGCGTGTAGGCAAAGGCGATTGGCCTTTTAAAAACGTTTATATCCTCAAAGCAGAAGTACTCGAGTAGAAAGCATTATTAGAAATTTAAAATCATAAATTCTTTATTCTCCTACTTTCGAAATTTTAATTCTCAGAATTCAATTTATCGTTCCGATAAATGTTAGGCAAGGTAATTTTAAAAATTACGGCCAACAATCGTATACCGATGACAACTATGATCGCACCGATAAAGGCATACGTATTCTCAATCGGGAGTTTACGAAGTAAAAAATAACTGGCGCCCCCTAAAATACATGCTGTAGCATAAATTTCTTTTCGAAAGATAACGGGAATCTCGTTACAAAGAATATCACGTATCACACCACCGAAACTCGCGGTTATGGTTCCCAAAGCAATACAAATAATAGGCAACAGGCCAACGTTGAGGCCTTTTTCGATACCAACCATAGTGTATAACCCAATACCGATGGTGTCGAACAAGAATAAAGACTTCCTAAAATATTTCAGTTGATTTCGGAACAAAATGGCAAAAATTACCGTGGTCAAAATGACTAAGACGTAGGTCGTACTTTGCATCCATCCCACTGGCGTATTTCCAATAAGCATATCGCGCAGGGTTCCACCTCCTACCGCTGTGACGAAAGCAATGATTAAAACTCCGAACAGGTCGAGCTTTTTATCCATGGCTACCAATACCCCGGAAATGGCGAAGGCAATGGTTCCTAAAATGTCGATTATGAAATAGAACACGCTATTGTTGATGATTTAGAATTGTCAATACAAAGTTAGGGACACAAATTGAAAAATCCGTTTTGGTTCCGAGGCTTCGGTAGGGATTTTCCTTTTTGAAAATGGGTTTAAAGTTGTTGTGTGTAATAATTATAATCTTTTATCACAATATCCACAAAGTCAATAGGTTTCAAATCTGATGAAATGTCGGTCACTTTTTTGATGCGATTGCTCAATGAAAGTATGACATTGTGGTCGCCGTTGCGCTTGGCCGAATCGTATAATTCTTTGATTGTTTGAATTTCGCGATCTTTAAAAACGGTCACTTGAGGAAACTTAGGAATATAATCTTCCGGCAATTCACGTAACAGCGTATCTTTTAAAAACACTTTTTTCTTTTCGCTGATTACCGTGGTGCCAGCGGCGATATCACCTACCCGCTGCCCTTTTCCGCGTATCAAAATGGTCAATACGGCAACCCCTCCCGAAGTTAAAACCACGTCGATGATCCGCAAGATCCATCGCACAAAATAACTTGAAAAATTGGGTTTTGAGCCATCGATCTTTACCACTCGAATGTGAACAAGGCTTTTTCCAACGGTCTTGCCATCCATAAACGTTTCCAACAGTACATAATACAAAAAGGCAGGTAGGCCCAGCACCAGGTAAAGCGCCCACATATCTGAAAATTCGATATCGAGCGAAAGCAGCAGCCAGATCATCAGTATCGTATAGACCAAAATGATAAAACTATCAATAATATAGGCCAACATACGGTCGCCCAGATTCGCGGTGTTCTGACCGATGCTTATATTTTGTGCTGTTTCAATCTGAAATTGTTCCATATTTCATCGCTGCGTAAGAAAGGTCTTATTTGATTTTTGAAAATACTTTTTTGTACATAACTTCGTTAAATCCGATAGCTATCGGAAGGAAAGATAAGACAACTATCTTTCGACAATAGGCCAAGTTTAAACAAAATTCCAACCAAAACCCTAAACCTCGGTATTTCATGCGCGAAGCTGCCTTTGTAAAACAAAATAAGGACAAATGGGCCACTTTTGAAAACGCGCTGTCAAACAAAACGAATATTGCACCCGATGTATTGTCTGACCTTTACATTGAAATTACCGACCACCTCAGCTACGCCAAAACATTTTACCGGGGCAGTAACACCGAATTTTATTTAAATTCATTAGCCTCACAGGCCCACCAAAAAATATACAAGACCAAACGCGAGGCGAAAAGCCGTATTCTTGAGTTTTGGAAAACTGAATTCCCTACTCTTTTTTATCAGCATCATAGAGAAC
>JBATIN010000024.1:0-20063 GCA_049667765.1 Flavobacteriaceae bacterium | reverse complement strand
GTTCGCCAATGTGCAACTAAAGAACGTAGACAAGAAAACGGAAACTAATTTTCATGGCAACTTTGAGTTCAACAACCTTAAGGTTGGCAACTATACCCTAGTTGTAAGCTATGCAGGTTATGAAAATATTGAAATGCCCGTTGTGGTTGTAGCAGACAATGTTACCCAGGTTAACCTAGGCATGTCTGCAAAGCAGATCGACTTTGATGTGGTACTTGGAACGGCAATAGCCATAAAAGAAACCGACCCTTCTACTTCAACTGAAAGGCTCCATTGAAAATAAATCATCAAAAAAAATATCCTAAACAAAAACATCCTGCCCAAGAGCAGGATGTTTTTGCACTATAAGGTGAATACCTTTAATTTTTTACAACTGGTGCTTCCTTTTTAACCCCATCGACACTTGCGATTGCATTGTTACTATATTCAACTTCTTTTTTATCATCGCCTGACATGAAAACCCATTTTCCGGTTTTGAGTCCGTTTGTGTAATTTCCTATGGAGATTCTTTCTCCCTCTTCATTATAACTAATCCATTTGCCATGAAGCTCTTTCTGCAAATTGAAGGTACCTTCTTGACTTACGACACCATTGTCATGAAAGTAGGTGGCTTCGATCAAATTGGTTGCTTCGTTCAGTTTTAACTCTGGCTGCTTTTGGGCATAAGAAACAACCGAAACAAATAGTATAGCGAAAAGTAATAGGGTCTTTTTCATAATAACTTCGATTTAATGGGACTCATAAACTCAAAGATAAAAATTAATTAATATTTAGACAACAATTACGTAACGTTAATTTTACATTGAAATTATGATGAAACCCATTCTAAAAGTCGACGACAGATGGTAAAGCTTGAAAAATCGCATCCACTATTTCAATGCAAGCCTCAATTAGGTCGCAAAACCTTCGACCTTTGGGTTAATTATTAATAACAGCACAGTTCAGAAACTTAATAATAGCTTAATCTAAAACTAACACTAAGTTCATTACAATTGCTGAATTTTGAAAATGTCTTAATAGACAAGATTTCATATAGGATATTAGTTTTTGTCGACTTTTTTCTGAAATCTGGAAGCTACCTAAATATTAGGTAGCTTCTTTTGTTACATTAATATCGAAGATATAACATTCAATATACATTAACTTAACATAGGTATCGGTTCTTTGCAGTCGACAAAAACGCATACCTAATATGAAAATCAAATATGTAGCCCTTGGGCTAATTCTCGGCTTTTCTTATTTTTCATATGGCCAAGAAAATGAAAGCACCCCTTTTGGAAAAGGTCTATTAAATCTCACTGGCAAAGACAGCACCTGGGCAATGAAAGTAGCCCTAAGAACCCAATTTTTGGCTACTGCCAATTGGGATGAAGGTGCGAGCGGCGGCTTAGTAAATCCAGAACAAAACTTTTTGATCCGCAGGGCACGACTAAAATTCGATGGTTTCGCGTATACCCCTAAACTCGAATATAAATTCGAGCTTGCCCTTTCAAACCGAGACATGTCTGGCGGTTCGGCGTTTACCAGCGATGCACCACGTTATGTTCTAGATGCCGTTGTGAAATGGAATTTCTATGAAAACTTCGTTTTATGGTTCGGTCAAACCAAACTGCCCGGAAATATAGAGCGGGTCATATCTTCTGGTGATCTGCAGCAAGTAGATCGTTCTTTATTAAATAGTAGGTTTAACATAGATCGCGATATGGGTTTTCAACTGAGGCACCATTTCAATCTATCCGACAAATTTCTAGTGCGCGAAACATTCGCCGTTTCCCAAGGTGAAGGAAGAAACATTACTACGGGCAACCTCGGCGGCCATCAATATACTACTCGATTGGAACTATTGCCTTTTGGAGATTTTGCAAGCAAAGGCGGCTACGAAGGCGCTGACTTAAAAAGGGAAGAAACACCGAAATTAATGTTGGCCGCAACGTATGATGCCAATGTAAATGCAGTGAAAAACCGAAGTAATCTAGGATCGTACATGGAAACAGACACTGGCTTTTTCGAAACGAACATCAACACTGTTTTCATCGACGCCATGTTCAAGTATAACGGATTTACCCTAATGGGCGAGTACGCCCATAGAACCGCAAATGATGCCTTTGCCAAGAATTCTGATGGCTCCTTAACTGGCGATGTGGTTCAGGTAGGTGATGGACTGAACCTTCAAACTGGTTATTTGTTTCAAAATAATTGGGAAGTCTCAGGAAGGTACACCAACGTTAAACTAGATAAATTGATTACTGGAAATAATCCTGAAACGCAATACACTTTAGGGCTTTCTAAGTATATTGCAGGCCACAAATTAAAAGTGCAAACGGACATTAGCTATCTTACGGAAGAAGGAAGCACCAATCAATTGATGTACAGGTTGCAATTAGATGTGCATTTTTAAACTGACTTTGGTCATATAATTAATGGTATTAATTCCACATCTTTAAACCTTTAACCAACCAATCCCAAAATGGAAAATATATACTTCTTAATGATCGTTGCCTTGGCAATCTTAGCCATAGCTGATTTGGTCGTTGGCGTTAGTAACGACGCTGTAAACTTTTTAAATTCTGCTATAGGATCAAAGGCCATCTCTTTTAAGACGATTATGATAGTGGCTAGTCTTGGTATAGCTTGTGGTGCCCTTTTTTCAAGCGGCCTTATGGAGGTCGCCCGAAAAGGAATCTTCGTTCCTGGTGAATTTTTCTTCAGTGAGATCATGATAATTTTCATGGCGGTAATGATTACCGACATTCTACTGCTAGACTTTTTCAATACATTGGGCATGCCTACTTCTACAACCGTATCTATAGTATTCGAATTACTTGGTGCCGCGGTAGCGATGGCATTAATCAAAATAGGGGCGGATAATGGCTCGGTTTCAGAACTTGTCAACTACATCAACACAGAGAAAGCAACTGAAATTATCTTAGGTATACTTCTGTCGGTCGTGGTGGCATTTTCCGTAGGGGCTGTAGTACAATACGTCTCGCGCTTAATGTTGTCTTTTAATTTTGAAAGAAAAGCGAAATGGGCGGGGGCCGTGTTCGGTGGTGTCGCATTGGCCGCAATTACCTACTTTATTTTTATTAAAGGACTAAAAGGCACCGATTATTATGAAGATATTGAACCTCTGATCGAAGGCAGAACAGCAATTATTATTGCTCTCAGTTTTGTGATTTGGACTCTTTTGTCATACACTTTAATAACAATATTCAAGCAAAATATTTATAAACTTATAATTGTGGTCGGAACGTTTGCACTTGCATTGGCTTTCGCAGGCAATGATTTGGTCAATTTTATCGGTGTCCCCATAGCGGCTTGGCAGTCATACGAAGCATGGGTTGCATCGGGTGTTCCGGGAACCGAATTTGCAATGGATGTATTAGGCAATAAAGTTGAGACACCAACAACATTTCTATTGATTGCCGGCATGGTAATGGTTTTGACTTTGTGGTTCTCAAGCAAGGCAAAAAGTGTGGTCAAGACCTCCATTGACTTATCCAGCCAAGAGGAAACCCAAGAACGTTTTGAGCCTAATATGCTGTCTCGCAGCTTGGTCCGTGTTTCAATGCTTATTTCAAAATATACTGCAACGGTAATACCAAATTCTATTCAAGATAAAATCGAGAATCAATTTAAAAAACCGGTTATTGAATTGGTTAAAGGAAAAAAACACGAATTACCTGCTTTTGATATGGTACGCGCTGCCGTAAATTTAATGGTAGCCAGTGTTTTGATCTCAATCGCAACTTCAATGAAATTACCCTTGTCTACGACCTACGTAACTTTTATGGTCGCGATGGGCACTTCTCTGGCCGATAGGGCATGGGGGAGCGAAAGTGCGGTATATCGCGTTGCAGGTGTTTTAAACGTAATCGGTGGCTGGTTTTTTACCGCCTTTAGTGCCTTTATCGCGGCTGGCACAGTAGCCTATTTGATACATCTAGGGGGCGGAACCATGATCGCCGTGTTATTGCTTTTGGCGATTTTATTATTGACAAGAAACTATATAAAACATACTAAAAAAGGTAGGATAGTCAAAGCTGAAGATAGTCTTAGCAAAGCCGAAAGTAATTCGATTCATGTTGTTATCGAAGAAAGTGCTGATAATATTTCCAAAGCACTAAAACGGGTCAGTAAAATAAATCATGGTACCATTAGCGGATTGATAAATCAAGATTTAGATACTCTTAAAAAGGCCAAGTCGCAAGTTGTAAAGCTGGAAAATGAAATAGAAGCTTTACAAAATGATATTTTCTATTTCATAAAAGAACTCGACGACTCTTATTTAGGTGCCAGCAAATTCTATATCGATGTCATTGGAAGTATTCAAGATGTTGCACAATCATCAGGGTTGATCGCAAAAGTGAGCCATAAACATGTTCATAATAACCATAAGGCGCTTAAAAGAAAACAGGCCGAGGAGTTATTGGACATAAACGATAAATTAGTCCATCTTTTTGGTCAAATTAGGGAAGTTTTTGACTCACGTGCTTTTGACAAAATAGTTCCAGACATAATAGAACAAAAACAAACGCTATTGGATAGTGTTCAAGATTCCATTCAAAAACAGGTAGAGCGTACCCGAACCGAAGAATCAAGCCCTAAAAACACTACTCTCTACTTTAGTATTCTATTAGAAACAAAGGACTTGATCAAGGCCAATATGGAGATTCTGAATCTTTATTATGAAGAACATAATCGTTCAAAAGAACTTCTAAAAAAGGATCTTTAAACGCCAGTAAGAATACTTAATTTATAATTTAAAAAGTCGCCATTTCAGGTTCCTTAGATTCTCGGTCATTTTCCACCAAGGAATCTTTGGCCATGTAAAGAAGTTCTGCAACTTCAATTAAGTGTTTGACAATATCGTTTACATTATCATTATCGTTTACCAAAGAGGAAGCCATTTCGGGTGTAATCAAGTTTTTCCGTATCAACTTATTGATAGATTTGGTAGTTTGATGTTTTCCTTCTTTGGCCTCATTTCTGAGTGCCACCAGTTTTGCATAATGTTGCTCTTTATCATCCTGGGTCCTGAACAGATAGATGACACGTAAGACATTTACGATTTTTTTTCGAAACTTATCGTACTGTTTGACCATGTGGGTATTATCCGAATCTAGATACAACGATACATTTATCCCCATTTCCAGAACAGCTTTAATGATCTCCACCATTTTTCGATTGGCAATTTTGATTTCCGAAATCCTGTCGTTTTGTTTTTTGCCCATTTTTAGGGTGCTTTGGGCTGTAGTTGCATACCTGATTATTTCACCGTAAATAGTTTTTACCTTGCTATAGTAAAGATCACGGACATCTGTTTTAAAATCCTCTTTAGACTTCTTGACAATCTCCTTAGGGTTCAAACCTGATTTTATATCTTCCCTATGGATATTCAGGGCATGTGTTACAATTTCAAAAATGGCATTTTCATACAGATATTTTGATTCCTTTATCAATGCGGAAATGGTCGAGGCCGGAAATTCCAAGACCGCTTCATTTAAATACTTGGGTTCTTCAATGCCTTTATCTACTCTTTCTTTGAAAAACCAAATCAATAATCTTTCGGTTCTTTTCATAAGAGGAATCATTAGAAGTACGCCCAAAACATTGAATATGGTATGAAACATGGCCAATTTTAGCGTAAAATCAGTCTTCGCAATACCTATCACATTAGATAAATAATTCACAACATCGGCTAGCGGAAAAATTATTGCCAAGGCCACGATCCCGGTAACCAAATTGAATATTAAATGCGCCCCAGCTAATCTTTTGCCCGAAACGTTCGAACTTAACGATCCCAATACGGCAGTAATCGTGGTGCCTATATTGGCACCTATAGCAAGGGCAAGGGCATTTTCATACTCTATTTGACCTGCGGCCAAAGCAGTTAATATCAATGCCAAGGTTGCACTGCTCGATTGAAGGATCGTTGTTACGACAATACCTATGCCCGTATAAATCAATACGCCAAGAAAGCCTGGAACAGCATATTGGGTAAGATCAATATATTCCTTGAATACATCAAATCCTTCCTTCATGTAGTGGATTCCCAAAAAGAAAAACCCCAAACCGGCCAAAACATTTCCGATTCCCTTAAGTGAGGGTTTTTTTTGCAGTGAAAAAATAATCCCGAATACGAGCATTGGCATTGCCAAGGCAGATATTTTAATTTTCAGGCCGAAACCGGCTACTAACCAAGCGGTGGCGGTAGTACCAATATTCGCTCCGAAAATCAATCCCATTCCACCACTTAAGCTGATCAATCCCGCACTTATGAACGAAATTGTAACTACTGAGACCAGTGAACTTGATTGGATGAAGGCCGTTACCAAAGCGCCAACAGTGATGCTTTTGTATATCTTATCGGTCGCCTTTCTTAAGATTTTTTGTAGAGGACCCTTTGTGAAAACTTTAAATCCTTCCTCCAACATGATCATGCCAAAAAGCAAAATTGCAACCCCTGCGGCAATTGTTTTAAAATTTGGATTATGAAACAATATTACCCCCAACAGGGCCAAAAAAACGTAAAAAATAGATTTTTTGATCACGAGTAAGACCAATTATCAAAGTTGTACGGATTCATTTAATAGGGCAGCTATATGTTAAATTAACGTAAATATACTGTAAATTAATAGTAATTAAACTAAGCAATTTAAATCTACTTTTTGGAGAAATACATTGCCAATGCTATGTTTCAAAGTGCCAATTAAAATGAACAAAAAAGAAATTTACACAATGACTATACTTTTTATGATTTACATAGACTTAACATCTGAATTCATAACGTTTTATTTACATTCAATGGAAAGATTTCAAGTAGGTTTGCATGTTTATTTTAGCTAAATTTTATGGATAATTTTTACTTCTTAATGATTATCGCGCTTGCCGTTTTGGCAGTGGCAGATCTAGTGGTGGGCGTAAGTAATGATGCGGTGAACTTTTTGAATTCCGCTATTGGTTCAAAAGCCATTTCTTTCAGAACGATTATGATCGTTGCCAGTTTAGGTATAGCCCTTGGCGCTATTTTCTCTAGTGGCATGATGGAAGTTGCTCGAAATGGTATTTTTAATCCTCGAGAATTCATGTTCGATGAGATTATGTTCATCTTTATGGCAGTAATGATTACCGATATTCTGCTATTGGATTTTTTCAACACCTTAGGAATGCCTACATCCACGACCGTCTCAATCGTTTTTGAGCTTTTGGGTGCTGCGGTAGCAATGGCAGCGATCAAAGTATTTGGCTCAGGCGGTGAATTACTGGATATCGTCAAATATATCAATGGAACCAAATCTTTAGAGATTGTCTCTAGTATTTTACTCTCTGTCGCGTTATCATTTTCCGTGGGAGCTTTGGTTCAATACTTGTCCCGTTTGTTGCTTACTTTCGAATTTCAAAAAAAGGCAAAATGGGTTGGAGCTCTTTTTGGTGGTTTTGCATTAACATCCATAACTTACTTTATCTTAATTAAAGGGCTAAAAGGGGCAACCTTTATCAGTGACGAAGTTGCCGATTTCATTAAAAATAACTCGCTAGAAATAATAATCGTTAGTTTCGTTTCTCTTTCTATTCTTTCATTTTTAGTCACGAAATTTCTTAACTACAGTGTCTATAAATTGGTCATACTTGTGGGTACTTTCTCCCTCGCACTTGCATTTGCAGGCAACGATCTTGTAAACTTTATTGGAGTACCCATTGCTGCTTGGCAATCTTATACCGCTTGGGTAACTTCAGGAGTAGCTGCTTCGGATTTCGGTATGGAATTTTTGGCAGCCAAAGTACCAACTCCTACGCTGTTATTATTTCTTTCCGGGATAGTTATGGTTGCAACTTTATGGTTTTCTAAAAAAGCTCGGTATGTAGCGGAAACCGAAATCAACCTATCTAGGGAAGGGGAATCAAAAGAACGGTTTCAACCTAATTTTCTATCAAGAAGTATTGTAAGATTTGCTTCGGGAGTTTCGGAAGTATCCACGTCACTTCTGTCTGCTTCGCTAAAAGATAAGATAGAAAAACGATTTCAAAGACCTACAATAGCACTTTCCAAAGATAAAACCTACGAACTGCCTGCTTTCGACATGGTGCGCGCTGCGGTAAACCTTATGGTGGCGGGTATATTGATATCAATAGCGACTTCGTATAAACTACCCTTATCCACAACCTATGTCACCTTTATGGTAGCAATGGGTACCTCATTGGCAGATAGGGCTTGGGGCGCTGAGAGCGCGGTATACAGGGTTGCCGGTGTTCTCAATGTTATAGGAGGCTGGTTTGGTACCGCATTGATTGCATTCATCGCCGCTGGTGCCATTCTCGCGCTAATCAGCTTCGGAAAAGGGGTGGCCATTGCCATGCTATTATTTTTTGCAGTTTTGTTATTGGCAAGAAATTATATTTCCTATAATAAAAAATCAAAAGAAACTAGAGCCGAAGATTCAATCAACAAAGCAGAGAGTAGCTCTATACAAGGCGTAATCGAAGAGAGTGCCAGTAATATTGCCAATGTCATCAAACGAAGCAATAAAATATTTTCAAACTCCATCAATGGTTTGGCCAAACAAGACTTGAGTCTCCTTAAAAAGAACAAAAAACAAGGGTCGAAACTTGCCGAAGAAATTGAAGAACTTCGTGATCATATTTTCTATTTCATCAAAAATTTAGATGAGGCAAGTGTTGGGGCCAGCAACTTTTATATTACTATATTAGGGTATTTAACCGATATCACCCAATCATTGGAATATATTGGAAAAGTAAGCCATAAGCACATTCACAACAATCATAAAAAGCTCAAGTATAATCAAATAAAGGAACTTAAGGAAATTGACTCGGTGCTTGACGAAATTTTCGAACAAACAAGGATAGCATTCGATGAGCGCTCATTTAAACAAATTGGCACCGTCATTGGAAGAAAACAAGAATTATACGATCTAGTTTCCCAAAAGATAGAAAAACAGGTGGCACGCACCCGTACCGAGGAATCAAGCCCTAAAAATACTACCCTCTATTTTTCATTATTACTTGAAACCAAAGATTTGATCACAGCGGTCATGAATCTGCTAGAAAAATATTACAAGGCGCATGATAGCTCAGTTCTACCCGCTAAACTAGATGCATCGAAAGATCTATCATAGCCATTAAAATAGAAATTATTAAGTATCTTGTACAGTAACATAATTCATGTAATGACAAGATACTTAATAATTTTAATAGCCCTCCTTTTTACTTTATCCACTTATTCACAGCAACTCACTGGCCAACAACTTTTAGAAAAGGCCATACAATACCATGACCCAAATGGAAAATGGCAAAGGTTCAACGGAACACTGGAGGTTACCATGACCACGCCGGATAAAAAACAGCGGGTCAGTACCATAAAAATCGATTTCCCAAAGCATTTGTTTGAACTCACCTATACCCAAGATGATGCTGTAATAACCCAAAAGATGGAAAGGGAAGAGTGCACACTATCCCTTAACGGCAACAGCACTATTTCAGAAGAAGAGATTCTTAAGTACAGATTGACCTGCGAACGGGCGCAAATGATGAAAGACTACTACACCTATCTTTATGGGCTACCCATGAAACTGAACAATCCCGGAACGCTAATTTCGCCTAAAGTTGAACGCAGAACATTCAAAGGCAAAGCGTATCTGGTTTTAAAAGTAACCTACGAAAAAGAGGTCGGTGAAGATATATGGTATTTTTATTTCGATCCAAAAACCTATGCCATGGAAGTGTATCAGTTTTTTCATGACGAAGCAAAAAACGATGGTGAGTATATCCTTTTAAGCGGAGAAACGATCGTATCGGATATTAAAATGCCCAAAACCCGGGCGTGGTATTTAAATAAGGATGACAAATATTTAGGCACCGATGTTTTGACCAAATCATAATCCGTAGAAAGGAGGATTAATTTAATTTTTCGATGAACGGGAATGTCATTGGTCGAGAATATGTACCGAGCAGCGGAAAATAATCGTTAGAAGATAGATAACCCAAACCGTATCTATCCATGATTAAAATTTCGCTTGCTCTACAAAGGACTTTAATTTTCTTAGGAATATTCTTTTTTATCGTTTCATGCACAAAAGATAGCGCTGGAGGTTCTGAGATTCCCGAAGAAAATCCTGCTGATCTTTCCGCCAAACAAATCGCAAAAAAACTTTACGCAGACTATTATGTGCCTTCGATTAGTACCGGTGAAGATATTGCATGGACCGGAAGCGTACAGTCGTGCAATCCAGGTACTATTCCTCAATCCACCAAGGAAAAAATATTCAATCGGCTAACCTATTTTAGAAAAGCCGTGGGCCTTCACAATGAGATTATTGAAAATTCCACCAAAAGTGAAAAGGCTCAATGGGCTGCTCTAATGATGTCTTCGAATAACCAATTAGATCATTTTCCGCCAGAAAGCTGGAAATGCTACTCAACTGAAGGAAAGGATGGTGCGGGGAATTCACTTTTGGCCAGTACTAAAAATGCTGAGGCTATAGATTTGTACTTACGGGATGCCGGTTCTGATAATGGAGCAGTAGGCCACAGAAGATGGCTGTTATGGCCTAGATTACACGAGGTCGGTGTAGGAAATACAAACGGAACTAATGCCCTTTGGGTCCTGGGAATGGCCGGAACACCACCCGCGGACGCACCTGAGTACATCTCTTGGCCTCCAAAAGGCTACGTCCCAGGAAATTTGGCATATCCCAGGTGGTCATTTTCGATCGAAAATGCCGACTTCAGCAGCACCCAAGTATCGATGTATGATGATTCAGGTGCCAAAATAGCCGTAGAAACCGAAGAACTTGTCGGTATCTATGGAGACAATACCATAGTTTGGGTGCCCTTAATCAACTGGATGCCTGCACTAACCCCTGATACTTTGGAAAAAGAATACACCTATACTGTGAAACTTTCTAATGTTGGAATAAACGGGGAATTAAAGAATTTTGAATATTTTGTAACCCTGTTTGATCCGAACAGCTAATAGCCTCCAGGGAATAAACGAAGGTTTTTTGGTCTCAGCTGTAAGAGTAGGTTGTTAGCAATCCAAATAATTCGAGGGCTAAGTGGGTTTTGGGAAATAAAGTTACCTCGCTTTTAAACACATCTCATTTAATTGTCTTACCACTAGTAGGCTAAATTACTATCAACGTTGTTAAACTAGATTGGTTATCATCAATTAAGTATGCCGATTTTCAGCTAATCCGGTTATCATGAATTTTCACTATGGAAACCTTATTTCATCTACTTAACCAAGGATGGGCACTTCGTAAGGAAAGCCTACTATTTTTAGGGAACCCGATGGCATTGTTACCAACAGTTCATAGAACATCCCAAAATTAATCATCACGAAAACCTTCAAAGTCAGTAATTAGCTCAAAGATTTGAATATCTTACCATTCTCTTTTATCTTGACCATTACTCTATTTTTTGGTTCCTTATAGCCATTCATAATACAATAAGTTATTAGTGTCTTCATAAGTTTATTAAAAATTCGAACACCACCCCTAAATTATCTCACTAAAAATTATATATTGTTAGGGCATTTAGGATATGGAAACCTCCCCCGGAATTAAACAAACATTACTAATTGAACATAAACTTGATATCGGCAAGTTCATGTTCTATACTAACGTAGTTGTTGGTGAATTTTATGAAGGAGTTCATGTTACCAAAGAAAATGCGATTGAACCCATTAAATTGTCGCAACAGATTTACGGCTCGACCAAACCGATTGTCTATGTTTCACATAGGTTGAATTCATATTCGATGGATCCCGTGGGGTATGCTGAAGTGGTAAAAATGTTCCCGAATTTCATAGGCTTTGCCATTGTATCACATAACAAGTATCGAAGAATGCTGGCGTCTTTAGAAAAGTTGTTTATCAAGAAACCTGTCAGTGTTTTTCATGATATGGCCGACGCTTTCCTATGGGCAGAAAATCAACTCGACAAAAATTTGTCCGATTTGGACTAAAAACCTAAGTGAAATGAAAAGACTTTGCATAACTATATTCTTCACCGGCATTGCGATTCAATTCGCTTTGGCCCAAGACAGTCTTCTTCTAAAAGATTTTGACCCTATTTCCATTTACAACATCCAAAAAACGCTTGTAGAAAAGGCAAAATTTCCGGTCATCGACGTACATACGCATCCCGACCCTAAATCGAAACAAGAGATTGACGAATGGGTACGTACCATGGATAAGGCCGGAATCAAAAAATCACTTGTGCTTACTTATTCCACCGGAAAAAGGTTTGACAGCATTTACAATATCTATTCAAAATACGGCGATCGTTTCGAAGTATGGTGCGGTTTTGATTATACGGGCTATAATGAACTCGGCTGGAGCCAAAAAGCAGTAAAGGAACTGGAAAGGTGTTTTAAGGTCGGTGCCAAAGGCGTGGGCGAACTAGGCGATAAAGGCGCAGGACTATTCTATTCTAAACCATCACCCCCTGCCTTGGGCATGCATATTGACGATGCACGTATGCAACCCCTTTTAAAGCGTTGTGGTGAGCTGGGTATGCCCGTTACTATACATGTAGCCGATCCCTATTGGATGTATTTGCCCATGAACGAACATAACGACGGACTCATGAACGCATATACTTGGCGAATTAATACCAACCAAAAAGACCTACTACTCCATGCCGAATTGGTAACTACTCTCGAAAATGCAGTAAAGAATAACCCGGGTACAACCTTTATCGCCTGCCATTTGGCCAATTGTAGCCATGACCTTTCAATCATAGGAAGGCTTTTAGATACCTACCCGAACCTATATGCCGAAATCGGTGCCCGATATGCCGAACTGGCCCCGATACCAAGGCGGGCGAAAGCTTTTTTTGAAAAATATCAAGATCGGGTGCTATATGGCACCGACATGGGCATGTCACCAAAAATGTACCAAACCACCTTTAGAATTCTAGAAACATCCGATGAACATTTCTATAATAAGGAATACTTTTCATATCATTGGCCCTTAAACGGTCTTGCCCTACCCGATGACGTTCTTCGAAAGCTGTACTATGAAAACGCAGAACGAATTTTTAACAGATCCTAGAATTCCTTCCAAAACTATTGGAATACCGCACTCTTGGGGCTGTTTTTTTCTGGTGCTGTTGTTCGCATGGCCTATAGGTCGAGCACAAAGCAATGCTTCCTATTCGTTTAAAGACCTTTCACAAGATACGACCCAGGTATCTACACCCTTCTATGCAGGTCTGAACGGGTACTATTCCTTCAGAATCCCTACGATCATTAAAGCCAAAGGCACACTTATCGCATTTGCCGAAGGCAGAAAGAATTCTACCAGTGATTTTGGCGATATCGATTTGGTATGCCGACGCTCAAAAAATAATGGAACTACTTGGGAACCTTTAAAAAAGCTCTATGATCTTGATACTATGGCCGTACAAAACCCCGTGCCGATTTATATCCCCAAGAATAATAAAGTAGTGCTCTTGTTCAACACAACTTCATTAAGCGAACATGATGTTTTGAACAAAGATTACGGTCCTGAAGAAGAACGAAAAGCATTTATGACCAGCTCTTTGGATGAAGGCCTTACTTGGAAAGAACCCATTGACATTACCAGGATGGTAAAACGCAAAAGTTGGCGTTGGCATGCGCTGGGTCCGGTTCATGGCATACAATTGCAATACGGGAAGCACAAAGAAAGACTGGTAGTGCCCGTGGCCATCAGTATCGAAAAAGGCAATACGGCCTATTGCATGGCACTGATTTATTCTGATAATTTAGGGCAACAATGGATGATCGGTGCCGTTGATGAAAACCTAATAGATACCGTGAGAGCCAATGAAACGACCATTGCCGAGCTCTATGATGGAACGATATATGTAAACACACGAGATCATACCGGAGGTTCTGCCGAAAAAAATAGAGGGGTAACTTATAGTTTAGATGGTGGTCTTACTTTTGAAACACCCATAGTAGAATCCGATCAATTTCCTAGTCCCATTGTTCAAGCCTCGTTGTTAAGATGGGATTCAAAAAAGAAAAAAGACCTGCTTTTGTTCGCTACACCTTCAAGTACCGATAAAAGAGAAAACTTGGTAATCATGGCCAGTGAAGATGAATCGAAAACTTGGCAGACCCTGTATAAAGTACACCGCGGGTTCTCTGCCTATTCAGATATGGTTCGTTTAAACAAGAATACTTTAGGAGTTATCTATGAAACCGATGAGTACAAAAAAATCAGTTTCAAGCGCATAAAAATGAAGTAATAAACGCTAGGCTACTTTCGGTAAAAATTCATCTCGTCCATATACTTAAAAACAGCTTCAGGCAACATGGGGCGAATGTTTTTTCCGGCTTTATGCTTTTGCCTTATAAAGGTTGATGAGAGTTCCATAATAGGTGCGTTTACCCTATGTATTTTTGGATGATCTTTAAATTGCTCATCTATTTGATCTTCGGATATTCGTGGGTAAACATATATTTCATGATTGTCTAAAATGACCTGATAATTTTTCCATTTATGTAAGCCCTTCAGATTATCTTCCCCCATAATCAATGAAAACTGATAGTTTTCACCGTAAATTTCCATTAAATGTGCCAAGGTGTGTACGGTATAATTGGGTTGAGGCAAATTGAATTCAATTTTACTCGGTTTTAGTTTGGGATAGTCTTTGGTGGCTTCAAATACCATTTGATACCGGTGGTGGTCATCCAACAATGTTTTTTTTGTCTTAAACGGACTTTGTGGCGTAACCACGAACCAAACTTCTTCTAAGCCTGAAAACTCCACCATATAATTGGCTAAGACCATATGGCCAATATGTATGGGGTTGAAGGTGCCAAAGTAAAGACCTACTTTTTTCACTTTTCCTCGTTTTTCTCGATTTTTGGGTCAGTCGGCCCTGCAAAAATAAAGTCTTTGACCAATTGGTGTGCCTCTTTCAGGGCAATATCCAAGTCATAGTTTTTGATTACCCTATCGAACTGAGGTGCCGTTGCGAGTTCAACAGAAGCTTTTGCGATTCGCATATTGATCTTATCATCACTTTCGGTACTTCTTTTTTTCAATCTTATTTTCAATTCATCTATACTCGGCGGTTTTACGAAAACGGCCAAGGTCTCATTTGGGAATTTTCTTTTTATCCTAAGGCCACCTGCAACATCAATATCGAAGATCACGTTTTTGCCCTCTGCCCAAAGTTTTTCCACCTCGCTTTTTAAAGTGCCATAGAAATTATCGCGATATACTTCTTCCCATTCTAAAAAATCGTCGTTCTTAATGTGCTTCTTGAATTCGCTTACGGTCATGAAATAGTAATGTTCCCCGTTTGTTTCCTTACCTCGTCGAGGCCTTGAAGTGGCCGATACCGAAAATGCCAGGTTAAGATCAGGTTGATCTAAAAGATAGTGTACGATGGTTGTTTTACCACTACCCGAAGGTGCCGAAAATATAATGAGTTTACCGCCTTTCATTATTTAAAGTTCAAGTTCGAAAATTGCATGCTGTTTTATCGATCGAAATTACCCCAATTATACTTTCTAGCATGAATAATTACTGTCAACTGCCCCCTGAGGCTTAGGGTCTAACAGTATTCTAATCAAAGTACGTTGAGCATTTGTTCCTTTATCTTTTCAAGCTCGTCTTTCATCTGCACCACTAATTGCTGCATCGGCGCATAATTGGCCTTCGACCCTATGGTGTTGATTTCACGCCCCATTTCCTGAGTGATAAAGCCCAGCTTTTTGCCATTAGAATCATCAGATTTTAAGGTTTTAGCAAAATAATCAAGATGATTTGCCAAACGCACTTTCTCTTCCGTAATGTCGTATTTCTCTAAATAGTATATCAATTCTTGCTCAAAACGATTGGCATCGACCTCAACCTTAACATCGCTTACGGCTTTTTCTAAACGTTCGCGTACCGCGGTGGTTCTTTCCGGATCGATGGCAACTACTTTTTGCAATAAGGTCTCCAGGTTTTGAACCCTTTCTAAAAAATCTTGTTCCAACACTTGCCCTTCTTCTGTACGGAAAGTATTAATTTCCCGTAAAGCTTCTTTTAACACCTGCTGAATGGTATTATACTCTTCTTCGTCAAGGTCTTCACGATCGGTCTTTAAGGCATCGGGCAATCGCAAGGCCATATCGAGCAATTTTATAGTGTCACCATCGGCAATGGACCTAAGTTGTTGAATATATTGGCGAACCACCCCTTCATTGATCTGGGCAGTTGTCTCATTGCCGGTCAATTCTACATATAGATTGAAATCAATTTTTCCCCGTACTAGTGCACTTGCGATTACTTTTCTTAATTCCAGTTCTTTTTCACGGTAAGCCGTGGGCATTCGCGCATTGAGATCCAGACTCTTACTATTGAGCGATTTCAATTCTACCGTTATTTTTTTAGTAGGAAGCTGAATGACATGCTTCCCGAATCCTGTCATTGATTGGATCATACACTGATTTTGGTTCTTGGCAAAGATACTTAAAATTAGAGGTGTTTTTGAGCTTGCGGTTTTAACGACCTGTTAGCTTAACTAGATTGCTCAATCCCATATTCTGGTAGTGCATCCTAGCATCAAAGATTGGGCTAAATACTTAAAGCGTTGGGGAAAGCGACGATAAAACCACAAACACCGAGTATTTTGACGGCCTGCAAAACACTTGTGGAATATGCCACGGTAGCGATGGCATGCTAAAACTAAACTACTATAGTGCAGTTTAATCTCACTACTTGCCAACCACTTGTACTAAAAAGAAACTTCCTTTTACTGCCTATAGCTCCCTCACCCAAATATTCCGATAGCTTACCCGGCTGTCGTCCCCATGATCTTGTAACATAATCGGCCCCTTGCCATGTGGGTCGTTTTTAGGCCACCCGATATATGGAGTGGTCCCTTTAATTTCGGTATGGTCTTGGATCAACACGCCGTTTTGTAGTACGGTAACCGTTGCAGATTTGGTTTTTGCACCAGCCGCATTGAACTCGGGCATATGATAAATGATATCATAGGTATTCCACTCCCCTGAAGGAACCGAAGCCATGGCCAACGGTGGACCCTGCTTATAGATAGACCCAACTTGTCCGTTGACGTAGGTTGGGTTGTCGTTATTGTCCAATACTTGAATCTCATAAATACCGTTCAAGAAAACACCGCTATTGCCCCGGTTCTGCCCTTCTCGACGGACTTCTTCAGGCGATTTCCATTCAATGTGCAACTGAATATCGCCAAAGTTCTGTTTGGTTTGTATGTTGCCGGTTTTGTCGTTAACCGTCATGCTTCCGTTCTTGTTCAAATGCCATGGTGCTGCAGTACTGTCTTTAGAACTTACCCAAGCATCTAGGTTTGACCCATCGAACAAAACGATAGCATCGCTAGGTGGAGCACCCTCTTTACCTGGTGTTACTACGGCAACTTTTGGCTCATAATATTCGGTAGCCTCGGGTTCGGTTGGCTCGGGGGCCGAATATTCTTCATAGGTAATGCCCTCTACTTGAGGTTTTACATCTTCCGTTGGCTCAGAAGTTTCTGAATTTGGAGCTTCTTTACAAGAGAAAGCAAGTATCGCAATGAGTATAAAAGATAACTTCTTCATTAAATCATGTTTATAGTTTGGTATAATGTTAGATTCTAAATATTAGAGCATTTTGATTTTAATATTGCGATATGAGATCATATCGCCATGATCTTGCAAGGCAATTTTACCGGTTTTCGATTTACCAAAACCATCCCAGCCATCAAATTTAGAACCTACTAATAAGGCATCGAGCTCTGAACCGCCTACAGGGAAAGTAGCCACTTCTACCCCGTTTAGCACAGAGCTTCCGGTATTGGTGTTATGGTCAACAGTAATTATTGCGGTATTCCATTCGCCAACAGGTTTTGTTGCATCTTCAGAAGGGGATACCAAATCGTAAAGCGCGCCAGCCTGGTGCGAAGTTCCGTTTTTACCATCAGGATGTTTATCATTATCGAGCACCTGTATTTCAAGTCCTGAATGATATGGTTCCTTGAATTTTGCATCTTCGCTAACCCCCCAAAGTACACCGCTATTGCCCGCTTCGGAAATTTTCCATTCAAACGAGAGTACAAAACTGGTATACGCGTCTTTGGTAACCAGGTTGAACGATTGTTTGCTGCCATCGGCATTTTTACGTTCTTCTGCAGTTGGTGGATGAAAAACGATCGCTCCATCTTCTACTTGCCAGAATTTAGGCACTTCCCCGCCTCTAAAAGCTTCCCAGTCATTGATAGTCAATGGTACCCAAGCATCTATTGTCGGAGTCTCTTCAACAGCTTCCGTCACCGTAACATCTTCGTTCGCGGTAGCTTCTTTTACCTTTTCTTTACAGCTTAAAATGGTTAAAACCAGCGCAGCCGTGATGCATATTTTTTTCATTTAAGTGTTTTATTTATGAGTTTATAATCCTAAAATTTTCTTTAATACTTCCTTATCTATGGCAGCCCCGGCAAAATCGTCGAAGGTCTTTTCGGTTGCCTCAATAATATGATCCTGTATAAAAATGGCTCCCTCCCTGGCGCCTTGCTCAGGACTCTTGATGCAGCATTCCCACTCCATTACGGCCCAAACATCACATCCATACTGGGTCAATTTTGAAAAAATGGTTTTAAAATCAATTTGCCCATCGCCTAAGGATCGATACCTTCCGGCGCGGTTTCCCCAATCGTTATAGCCGCCAAAAGCGCCTTTCTTTCCCGTAGGATTGAACTCGGAATCCTTTACGTGGAAAGACTTTATAAATTCATGATAATGGTCGATGTACTCAATATAATCCAATTGCTGCAACACAAAATGGCTGGGGTCATATAGAATATTGACCCTTTTATGATTTCCCGTAGCTTCTAAAAAGCGCTCAAAAGTATCTCCATCGTGTAAATCTTCGCCCGGGTGTATCTCATAACACACATCAACGCCTTCTTTATCAAAATGGTTCAGAATAGGCATCCATCGTTTGGCCAGTTCAGCAAAACCCATCTCAACCAAGCCGGCCGGTCGTTGTGGCCACGGGTGCATGGTATGCCAAAGCAGTGCCCCTGAGAAGGTTGCATGGGCCTTCAGACCCAATCTTCTACTTGCCGTAGCCGCTTTTTTTACCACATTTACGGCCCATTCGGTTCGCGCCTTGGGATTATTCTTTACTTGATCGGGTGCAAAATTGTCGAACATTAGGTCATAAGCAGGGTGTACGGCCACCAATTGACCCTGTAGGTGAGTAGAAAGCTCGGTAATTTCCAAGCCATATGAATTTACTTTACCTTTTAGCTCATCGCAATAGGTCTGGCTTTCGGCCGCTTTGTCCAAGTCGATCAAAAAGCTTTCCCAAGTGGGTATCTGTATTCCTTTGTACCCTAAATCGGAAGCCCATTTGCACATGCCATCCAAAGTATTGAACGGAGCTTTGCTATCAACGAATTGTGCTAAAAATACTGCTGGTCCCTTTATTGTTTTCATAAAGCTAAGTTATGGGTTATGTATATTTGTTTTTAACGCGCTTTAAGAATTATGCCCTATATTTAATGGGTAAAATTTAGCTAACGGTATATCTTTAAAAGCGAAGTCATAAATATAGCAAAAGCATCAGAACTAAAGCAAAAAATACAGCATGAATACGGAACTCGAATATGATGCCATCGTCGTTGGTACTGGGATAAGTGGTGGTTGGGCCGCCAAAGAACTCTGTGAAAATGGTCTAAAAACCCTAGTACTTGAACGAGGGCCGATGGTAAAGCATATAAATGATTACCCTACCATGAACGATGATCCGTGGGACTATCCGCTCAAAGGGGAACTCTCTAACGAAGACAAAAAGAAATACCATGTTCAAAATAGGGTCGGCTGGGCGCCAAAAGAAGATGTGAAACATTTTTTTGTAAATGATCTTGACCATCCGTACGTTGAGACCAAACGCTTTGATTGGATTCGCGGATATCAAGTAGGTGGACGTTCACTTACCTGGGGAAGACAGAGTTACCGCTGGAGCGACCTAGACTTTGAGGCCAACAAAAAAGAAGGCGTAAGTATCGATTGGCCAGTTCGCTATGCAGACA
>JBATIN010000023.1:0-3069 GCA_049667765.1 Flavobacteriaceae bacterium | reverse complement strand
CTTTACAGTATGTCAATGAACTTTTTTAGATCGACCACCTTGTCTTGGCAGTCCAATTTCCGCTTCTTCGCCCCAATCAAAATATCTCATCGGCCCCAAAGCGGGTGCAAATATAAGATGGTTTTTTCGCTTACACAATACATAAACATCTTTTTTTGAAAATGTTTATGAAAAAAAACGTAAATAATTGATTACCATTGATTTAAATGACAAAATAAAATTAAAAATTACCCTTGTAGCCAACTACTGACGTATATACTAATATTATTTCAAGAAGCCACAGAAGTGTTTATATCATAACCTTTGACGGCAACCTTCTGTAAATCAGATTTTAAAATTGAAAATTTGTTACAGATGCCCTAAAAAAACCTATTAAGTAGTTTATGAAAAGAAATTCCAAACAAGTCCAAAGCGAATCACAAAATCGCGATATGGGTAATCTGGCGCCGAATAAAAATTAGATTTGCCGAAAGAAGAGTTGAAGTGCTCGGCCTTTAGATAAATGCGAGTTTGCTGCACTCTGGCGTTTATAAAGAAGTCAAGCATAGGGTATCCGCCTAGCTTTTCGCCATTCTGAATATAAAACTCGCCCAAAACAGGATTATAGGCATCCATATAATATGAAGTAAAATATTTAAGGGTAACCCCTGTTTGAAGGTACATGGCCTTTTTAAAAACATCCGATGAAAAATAAAGGGTGTTTCGTGTAACCAATTGTGGAACATTCAAAACGTTACTTGATTGTGCCACCGTTTGATACATGATAGTATTGTTCAGCGCGAACTTGCCCAGTCTGAGCTCTTTATTGTATTTGACCTTTAGATGGTTTACGCTTTTTGTTTCTTGAAAAGGAGTAATTGCGGCATCGTTTTCTCCTTCAACTAAAGGAATAAGCTCATCATACTTAAAATAGGTATAATTACCCAATCTTGAATACTTGGCCAAAACATTACCCCAAATTTTGGACGCCATCTCGAAGCCTAAGCTATTTACATTTTCCTTTTCGAAAGTATTCGAATGCTGCCAATTATAGTTGGCATAGTCACTTTGATACATTAGAAAATTGAAATCGGGCATTCTGCTCGAGGAATGAATTGAAACCTTGATTCTATTATTCTCATTAAACCGATAACTGGCCGCAGCATCTAACAGACTACTTGTTAGGTTTCCTGTAATCGTATAGCTTCCCGCTCCTTCCAATCTAAAACCTGCAATGGTCTTTGAATAGTTGGCCCCAAGGGCAACTTCATTGCCTTTGAGTTGGTTTTGTATCGTTTGTGTATCGGTAATAAGAATGCTGTTGGTAAAATAATTGTAATTGTAGAGGCTAATATTACCTTCTAATCTTCCTAAGGTAGCATTGTAGAATTCTGCACTGAACTTATTGAACATGGTTTTCAAATTCATTCTGTCGCTGATCGCAGCCACAAAAGCATCTCCGAAGTAAGCATTCGATGCATTTTGTGAAAACGAATAATATTTCGTTTCATAATTGAATTGATGGCCTAAAGCCAAAGAAGTTTTTTCAACCCTTGAAGAATCTTGATTCTTTTTTAGGAGTTTATAGTGATGGTCCATATAATAGCGTTTGCCCAGCAGCTTATTATCGGCTAAGTAATTGCCTGAAAAACGAACATCGATTCTTGACCGATCTCTGAAATTCGATTCATTAGATTCAAATTGCAATACCTTGTCGGATAGCCCACCGTTCTCTTCTGTATCAATATCTTGTGCAGCAATATGCGCCCTAATCGCGTAACGCCTATTTTTGGTCTCATAGTTCAAAGTTGTTCTAAAATTGCCCGATTGCGACTGATTGTACTGATATTTGCCCAAGGAACGAAAGCCCTTATAAGCAATGGAATAATTAAATCTTTTTGATGTATTAAAAGTCAAAAGAGCATCTAGCAACTGGCCTTGCTCAAATGTGGTCTTAAAAAAAAGATCTGACATGGGGGTCGCAACATTATAATAATCAATTTGCTCCATTTCAAGATAGTTGAAATGCTTAGCCTTGGCCCCTAAACCCGGGTACATATTGATCCGTTCAAAATCAACGCCTAATTTGTTATAAGGCTGCCCAACATTCGCAAAGGGCATCAATTCAAAAGCATCGCGCCGTAAATAATTATAGGCATATTCTTTTTGAATAGTGAGCGTGGTATCTAAAAATGTAGTGTCACGCGCATAGGTAATGATCTTATAATCTTTAATGGTTATTGCTTCATCGGGTTTTGGTTTTGAATTTGGCCTTCTATTGGTAGAAGCCTGGGCCGAATCTTTTTGTTTTTTCCTAGGAGGTTCGTCTTTTTGGGCCACCAGCGTTGTGGTCATCAAAACAAAAAACAATACGATGAAATATCTCATGAATATCGGTTAGACGAACAAAGTTAATTTTTTTGTTCCTAACTAAATGTGAAAGTTTTGACAAGGATTCTAAACGACGCTTAACTAATGTTTTTAGTAACATTCAGATTTGAATTATATTCGTACAACCCTTTACAACTAATTTTGTTAAAGCAATTTTATAAATATACCGATGAAATAGGCACCGACGAAGCAGGCCGAGGTTGCCTAGCAGGTCCTGTTACCGCTGCTGCCATAATCTTGCCTGATGGTTTCGAAAACGACATATTGAACGATTCAAAATTACTTTCTGAAAAAAAGAGAAGTCTACTTAGGCCACTATTAGAAAAAGCTTCGGTCTGTTTTGCGATTGCCCATATTACCCCCGATAAGATTGATGAAATCAATATTTTAAATGCGTCAATTTTAGCCATGCACGAGGCCTTAGCCCAATTGAACACTAAACCCAAATTTATCATTATAGACGGCAACCGGTTTAAACCATATAATGACATACCTTACGAATGCATCGTTAAAGGGGATAGTAAATACATGAGCATTGCTGCAGCTTCTGTGTTGGCCAAGACCTATCGCGACGCCTATATGGAGGCGCTACATGTCCAGTACCCGATGTACAACTGGAAAAAAAACAAAGGATACCCGACAAAGGAACATCGCGAAGCCATTCGAAAATATGGTATTACCGAACATCATAGAAAAAGC
>JBATIN010000022.1:0-2465 GCA_049667765.1 Flavobacteriaceae bacterium | reverse complement strand
CCCTATACCTTTATCCTACCGGGAAACAATAATCTTCCCAAAGAATTTAAAAAGAAAAAGACGGTAGGTATCCGGGTGCCCGACAATGCAATTGCGAAGGCGCTTGTTGAAAATTTAGGCAACCCTATTGTTTCCACATCCATTCATGATGAAGATGAGTTATTAGAATATACCACCGACCCAGAATTGATTTTTGAAAAGTGGAGAAACCTGGTCGATGTGGTCATCGATGGCGGTTATGGCGATAATGTTGCCTCAACGGTAATTGATCTTTCAAGCGGCGAACCTACAGTGCTTAGAGAGGGCAAGGGAGATATAGATATTTTCTAAGACGAATTTTTACATAAAAAAACGGCGACCGTTTCTGGTCGCCGTTTTCATAAGTATACGTTATTTATTGTGCACAGACTACTTTGAATTCTGTTCTTCTATTCAAGGCATGATCTGCTTCACTACATTCAAGGCCATCAAAGCAGGCGTTAAGTAGTTCACTTTCACCAGCACCTCGGGCGATCAAACGGTTTCGTTCTATACCTTGGGCCGCCAAATAATCTACAGTCGATTGTGCTCTTTTTTGAGACAGATCTAAGTTGTAATCATTTCCGCCCCTGGCATCGGTATGCGATGACATTTCAACTTTGATATCAGGATTATCTTGCATTAATTTTACAATGTAATCCAACTCGGTTCTTGATACAGGCAATATGTTCCATTTGGCAAGATCAAAGTTTATGTTTTGTAATCGGATCGCTTTTCCACAAGGGTCAACGCACATTTGCAAATCAATGAACAATGATTTGTTCCGATCATAGATACGGGTATCGACTTCAACCTCATTAGAGAAATAACCATCTTTGTTTCCCTTAAGTGTATATATCGACTTTTGGTTCAAGTAGAACAAGAAGTCGCCCGACGAACTTGATCTAGAATTTTTACGCGAAGCTGAATTAACATCTTTCAACAGAACATCTACTCCTTGTATGGCTGTGGTAGAGTTACATTCTATCACATTACCTGTCATAATAAAGCTCTGGTCGCTATAAACAATCTCTTTTTCAATAGCGGTATGGTTTTTAACGCATTCTTCAAACGCACCTTTTTCTAATATTGTTTCATCAAGGTTACGTTCGTTGAGTTTTCCTTTTATGACATAATTGTCAGGTACAAGATCTGTGAATATTACCGCACCATAAACATTGGTCTTACCGGTTTGTATAAGTTTACCACCAACATTTTCGATTATTACATCGGTATTGGCAAGCACTTCACGACTATATTTATCTCTTGCGATAACAGTAACGTCGCAACCGGCAGCAAGGGTACAATGTGGTTTATGATCAAGACCACATACCTCACATTTGTTCTCTTTTTTGTTTGTTTTATAGGTAACACCTACAAAAGCACCTACTGAAAATATATCATGGGTATAGCCTTCATTTCTCACTGAAGGACCGTTACGGTCAAGAATATTAGCTGGATTTTTTCTTAGATCTTCACCTAATACATACGGGAAATAAGTAGCGGATCTACCCGCTTCTACACGATCTTCAACACCTAGGTGACCTAGAAAGTAACCGCCTAGGTTAAGGCCTAAATTTTTAGCAAAAAAGTAGGTAAACCGCAATTGACCCTTTCCTGATATGATATTCGTTGCATCATAACCTGAATGAAAGTTTAATACACTGCCCGACTCAATATGGGCTAATTCTGTTCTACCGCCATTTATGCTTGAAAGTCCAACCCGAGTATTGAGTTCTGCTGTAAATTTCCCTGTAGTGCTTCTATATTGAACATTGGGTCCCACACCATAAAACGTACGCGTAATATTCTCTTCACTTAGGGCAAAATTGGTCAGGGGATCAATGTCTCCATATGGAATCAAGTTATCGGTAGCATAAATGCTTTTGGGGGCATTCTTAATATAATCGAAGTCCGCTCCAAATCCGAACCAACTCCAGTAATAGTCTACTGAAATCCCAAGATCTAACCCTCCTTCATAATCAATATAAGGCGTATCATTATTATAGGTCGGTAAATCATAACCAACTCTAGGTGAAACAGAAAAGGATCCGTTGTTCTTTTCACCTTCTTGTGCTTTTACTAGCGTACCGATTAAGAGAATTAATAGGGCAATACTTATCCGAAATGTGTTATTTAAGGGTTTCATGATATAAAATTTTAGGATTCGTAGTTATATCAACAGAACCCATAAAATGTTACCCTTAAAATTTTTATGAATTTAATTTTTGAAATAAGTATTTGATAACCAGTATTTTATATAAAATTTGTTTTGTAATAAATAAGGCTATTAAAATGAAATGCAGTACAAATGAAGGTATGTAAAGTGTGTGTAGCTACCCTTTGGGTATATTTAGTAAGTTTACTTTTCGTTTTCGTTTTTGTCTATGGACAAATCGGGATTAGCAGGAATAAACAGTGTATTTGGATCTTTAGTATCGCCGATA
>JBATIN010000021.1:0-2279 GCA_049667765.1 Flavobacteriaceae bacterium | reverse complement strand
TAAATAAAGTCGCTGCAATAAGTAGCGTTCCTAATATTTGTTTTGAATTTTTCATGATAAAATATTTAAAGATTTGTATTGTTTTTGTTTGTTCTCCCTTATATCAACAGGGCTTTAGTTTTGTTACCCTATTTTTTAAATTATTTTAAAATATAAATGTATAGCACTGTAATTCAATGTATTAACCACCATTATTCTTTCCTAAAAAGGTTATGGTAAACCGTTTATCAAAGCGGTAAGTTGTGCCTCTGTACCTGAAACCAATTCTGCATCAAGAATTTCAAAAGTACCGTCTGCAATTATCGTTGCAGGTTTAATGGCGTATAGCCAATTGCCATTTTCTACACTGACAAAGATCAAATGACATTCCAATCCTACAGGTATTTGACCGTAATGTTCTGAAAACAATTCTTCGTCTTCGTCGTACGTGTCAAGTCTTGCCAAGGCACTGGGTTCGCCATCATATGAAAGATAAACCGCACTATTTTCCAAATCAAATCCTTGGGGTACGTCTACCAATATCATTGTTTTAGGTCTAGGGTCGTTGTAAAAACGATCGATATTAGTCCAACCAAAACCTTGAATCGGGGCATAATAGGCGACGGTTCCATTCTTATCGTCAACAACCACATTATTGGGTTCGTTAGCGTCATTGTGCTCTTCTACCCAAATGACATCATCGCAGCCTATCTCATTATCGCATTCCAATCCAATAATGCCATTCCAGAGGGTCATGCCAAAATCGACGTCTCCGGTCAAATTGGTAGGCACTGATAATTGCATAGCGCAGGTCAATTGTAAGGCTTCTCCATTTTGTGTAGCATTGATAAAAAACTCCCCACCAGATTTCAATATGGCTCTATCTCCGTTGGGCATCAAGCCCATGGTAGCCTTGTTAGTGGTCAACATTTCGGCGCGGTCAAAAATCTCCACCACTTCAATATCAACGATACCTGTAACGCTCACACCATTTTTAGTAAGACAAGCACCATTAATTAATAGATTTACCCCTTTTTCGGTGGTGAAGTTGCCCATACTGTTGGAATTGAATTGAAATTCTTGTTTTAAGTTGTTCAGAACACTTGCTTTTTTATCGGCGAATTCTTGGGCTGTCGCTCTTTGGTCAGAAACCAATTGTACATAGGTTTCTCCGTTTTCTTCTTCCTGACAGCTTGTAAATAGTGTCGCCGCTAATATTAAACTTCCTAAAATCTGTTTTGCATTTTTCATGATATATGGTTTTAAAATTTGTATTGTTTTTATTTGTTCGCCCTTATATCAACATGACTTTATTTTTGTTACCCTTTTTTTTAATTAATTCGTTTTCCCATTAGGTTATTAGCGCTGACTGTAATTTATAATTACCAGATATTTTACTCATTTATTTGATGGGGTTTTAGTTCTTGGGAAGGTTTTCGAACAAGAATCATATACTTTTTCTACTTTAGTTAAAATTTTTAGTACATGGCAGATTCCAAGGCCCACCCGGACCAGAAGTTCATTGACGGGTTAGTGTTAAATAGTCCCCTGGTCATCAAAAGTATTTATGACCGTTTTGTACCCAAAGTGGTCGGTTATATAAAGAAGAACAGTGGTAACGAAGACGCAGCCAAGGATGTAGTGCAAGAAGTATTGGTAACCATTTATAATCAGGCTATGCATAAGGGACTGCAACTGACGTGCCCTTTTGATGCTTATTTCTTTTTGCTCTGTAAACGTCGATGGCTCAACGAAATCAAAAAAAGTTCATTGAAAGAGGTAACAATTAACGAGGAGGTTGTATCTATCAATGACGACGCAGCCCAGCTAGCTGACGAACTGGATGCCGAACAACAAAAGAAGCGCTTGTTCGATACCATGTTTCAAAAGCTGGGGAACGCCTGTAAAGACCTATTAAAAACCACTTTTGAAATAAAATCGATGGAAGAAGTGGCCGAAAAATTAGGAGTTACCTATGCTTATGTGCGCAAAAAGAAATCGCTATGTATAGGAGAATTAACTCGATTGGTGCAAGAGTCGTCAGAATATAAAAACCTTAACGCCTAAGACCATGAACGAGCAAGATTTAGAACTATACGAAGCCTATCTGGACAACTCCCTTGACACACAAGCCAAAACGGATTTTGAAGCGAGACTGACCACTGATGTTACATTCAAAACCAATTTTGAAAACTATCGCGAAAGTGTGAACTTTTTAACGGAGAAATTCAGCGATCAAAAAGACCAATTGGCCTTTGAGAAAAACCTTGAGAAAATTTCCAGTGCACATTTTGATGAAA
>JBATIN010000020.1:0-11154 GCA_049667765.1 Flavobacteriaceae bacterium | reverse complement strand
CCATATTGCCTTCGGATCCATACGCATGGAGCCCGTTTTTATGATTTTAGGACAATCCGCAGCAGCTGCAGCGATAGTTGCAATTGATAACAATATAGCCGTACAAGATGTGGACTACGAAATGCTTAAAACTATTTTGGAGCAAAAAGGACAAGTTTTAAATAACTAAAAGGGACCCCTAGCGCGAAATTATCTATGGCATCGAATTATGAAGATAAAGGAAGGCAATAGACAATTCAACTACAAGTCCATTCCACACATAATTATCTATTTTAAGTGTTTTAATAGTTAAGTATACATGTATCGTGCAATACTGCGATACCGCTTTCCTCCTATCTTATATTTCTGAATTAAGTGTTCATGCGAATACTTCAGGGTTTATTAAAGTCGTTTTTTTGTTTTTATAGGAATTCATAAGCCTAATTCCCAAAAAGGAATACCACCAAAAAAAATGGTTTTTGAAGAAAAATTAAAGAAACCCCCTGTTTTATTAGGATATCTGCAAAATAAGTTTAGATTGTAGTAAAGAAATATGAACTAAAAACAATATATGAGGCAACTTAAGATCACGAAACAAATTACCAACAGAGACACAAAATCCTTAGAAAAGTACTTTCAAGAAATATCGAAAATAGATTTAATAACAGCCGAAGAGGAAGTGGAACTGGCCAGAAGAATACGTGAAGGTGATCAAATTGCCCTGAATAAATTAATAAACGCCAATTTACGTTTTGTGGTTTCAGCTGCAAAACAATATCAAGGAAGCGGACTACGCCTTTCCGACCTTATCAATGAAGGAAATATCGGTTTGGTGAAAGCGGCCAAACGATTTGACGAAACCCGAGGTTTCAAATTTATTTCATATGCGGTATGGTGGATTCGACAATCCATGCTACAGGCCATGTCCGAACAATCGCGTATGGTACGCCTACCCTTGAACAAAATTGGGGAAATCAGTAAAATAAACAAAGTATACTCTTCTTTGGAACAGAATTTTCAGCGACCACCGAGTGCGGTTGAAATTGCCCGCGAACTCGATATGAGTGCGGCCCAAGTTAAATTGGCGGTAAAAAATTCAGGGAAGCATTTGTCTATGGATGCTCCTTTTAAAGAAGGCGAATCTTCGAACCTTTACAATGTGGTGCAATCAAAAGAAGCCACGAGTCCTGATGCTAAAATGATGAAAGATTCCCTTAGCATAGATATTAATCAAGTTTTAAAAACCCTGCCCAACCGTGAAAGTGAAATCATACGCCTTTATTACGGCATAGGTGAAAGCAACCCAATGAGCTTAAGCGAAATCGGGGAATTATTTGACATCACCAGAGAACGTGTTCGTCAGATTAGGGAAAAAGCAATCCGCTTGCTGAGGAGAAAATCGCATAACGAGGTTTTAAAAGCATATTTATAAATAATAGCGAATGATTATACGCCGACCTCTAAAGGGTCGGCTTTTTTTTGGGTTTTATTTTTCTTGTTCTCCTGCTTCCATTCCTATTTTTTCTGCCGATTATGTTTAAGGCCCCCTACCCCCTTGATCAAACCCTAAATAATATTATAAAAATCGTTTTAAGGACTATCGTTTTTTTGTCCTTGGCATTTAAGATAACTTTGCAGCTTGAATGAAAAAATGCGGTTATGGTCATTTCAAAAAAAACAATATCCCTTCTATTGCTGACTTTTGTTTGCCTTACGGCCAAAGGGCAACTCGTAAATATTGAATCGAAACGCATGCAACGTGATTCGGTCCGATTTGCCCTAAAAAGTGATATTTTGTTCGATTATACCGATAACAACGGCAATTATATCCTTAAAATAGGATCCAACCTAACGACTCAACTAAAATCCAAAGATCTAAAGAAAATCTATTTTTTTATCGGTAACTATAACCTGATCCGTAGTAAAGACCAAGATTTTCAAAACTCTTGGTTTCTGCATCTACGCTATAATCACAAACTAACGAACTTATTTCGCCTGGAAGCCTTTGTGCAAAATCAGAACAATACGCTGTTGACAATAACCAGTAGGAACTTAGTCGGGGCGGGAATTCGGTTAAAGTTCATTTCCAGTGAAACAACGAAGGCCTATTTTGGCAATTCCTATATGTATGAGATAGAGAAAATAGACGAAACCGACCAACAGTTTTACAACCACAGGAATAGTAGTTATCTTTCTATAAATCAGTCTTTTAATAAGACCAGACTTGATGTTACGGGTACAGTCTATTTTCAGCCATTATATCGCTACATCGGCAACCATCGAATCTTGTGCCAAGTAAAGACCGAACTACCGATTACGAATGTCATCAGTCTTTCTGCCCTTTACAATTATTTCTATAGCAGTTTTTCACCCAATGCCGAAGACGATCGATCTTCCAATTTGAGTTTTGGACTCACATTCACGATGTGATTTTTGTCTCCCTCACTTTATTCCGAGTAAAAGCCTGGCCAAGGCTCAGTTTTTTAATCTCTTTAAAGTAATTCATTTTAAGGCTACCTATCGAATAATTGGTTTCGAGCAAAATTGGTTATATTTACCTAAGGTGAAAAAGACACCTAAAGGTTTGATTTTTAACCGTTAAAATGCAATATGATGAAAAAGATAAAAGAATTAAAAAAAATTACACTGATGATGCTCCTATTATGTTTCGTTGCAGCAGGAACGCTTAGCGCTTGCAGGGAACAGAAAAAGGAGGAAAACACTGAAGCTAGCGATGAACATTCTACCGAAGATGCAGCTACGGAGGGTGAACACCCAGAAGGCGAGGAACATCCTGAAGGCGAAGAGCACCCAGAAGGTGAAGAACATCCGGCCAAGGATTCTGTGTCAGGGTAGCATTAGCAATTTTTTTGAGGTTTCGTCCCCATGCTTTCTGCGGAACGAGAAAAATGTTTTAGGGTAAACGGGAGTATTCCCTTCTTCCATAACGGGGTATGCCAAAAAATTAATGGGTCCGGCATGGGGTCCGGGTTCTAGTAAAAGATCTCGGCCTCGACTGAATTCAATACGATTTGCGGGATGTCGTCCAAAGTAATATGTGGCAAGTGCACTGTATTTATTCGCCTCACTAATATCCACCGGCCACCATTTATCCTCCGCATAGAATTCCGCCCAACAGTGATACCCGTCGATACCCCCTTCATCGCGATCTGATGGGATAGAAGCCCCAACGGCAAATCGTGAAGGAATGCCAGCAGATCGGGCCAACGAAATAAAAAGCGAATGGAATTCGGTACAATTACCGCTTTTCGCGTCGCAAGCATACACGGCATCACCAGTACCATATTTTCCCGCCTTAATATACCGCACATTATCGGTTACATAATCATATAAGGCCCTTGCCTGCATTAATGTACCCTCGTTGCGTTTCGTGCCAATGATAGAATCTGAAAGTATCTTAAACCGGTCACTGACGGGCATCAATGCACTAGCCTCAAGATACCGCGTCGGAGATGAGTTTTCTTCATAGGGATTCTTTTCTATTCTTTTAACATCATAAACAAGTGCTATTTTTTTTCCACTATGCTCGGGAGTAAGTGCCATATAGAGAACGGTATTGCCATACGTCTTTTCTTCAAGCATTCGATGTTCGACAGGAGCGGTTACCGATGTTAATTCAATGGTTTGAAAACGATCGCTCTGCGGAACGGGAATCCATAGTTGCGCAGGTTCCTTTATTTCAGGAAGGGTAACCTCATAATGGAATTCAAAGGTATCGGTTCCTTCAATGACCCCCAATAAATCATTCGATGCGTTTTGTAGGGGCACCCGATACCAGGTTTTGTCCTTACGTTGTTTCCAAGTATAAAAAGGTTTCCCATTCAACTTATGCAACGTCGTTTCGGTAACCGACATATTTCCCGGATCACCATCCAAAAAAAAGTCAACATCATAAACATCACCGCTTACATCGGCCAGATCTACACAGGCAAAATGTCTATTAGGTCCTAAATTGGAAAGGTATTCGGTATGTACACGCACCAATTGAAGACGCAAAGCGGCCCCATGTTCATCTTTCATATGGAAATACCCACCGCCCTCTTCTACTTTTTTTGCGATATTGGCTTGAATACCGGCCTCGATATCGGCCGTAAACACCTTGGGAACATGCTGCTTCGCAAGGGGCTTTTCCACTTCTTTTTTCTTTGTGGAGGTATTGCAGGCCATCATCAAGGCTATCAAAAAGAGGTAACTAATTCGAAGCTTTTTCATGCTATTGAATGAAATTGTTTTTATGAATTTACGATAATTCTATGGTTCTCCCAATCTGACCCTTTGTCCTCAGAATTCTTTGCTGAATTGAGGGTGCAAAGCACTAAGAAAAAGTAAAAATTGACCTGCTAAAAGCCCCATTCCTAGTATTGAAGGTCTGTTCAGCTTTAACAAATTGTCCATCACATTAGCATCCTTAGATAATTCTAGAGACAATTGAGCTTATTTTTAATTGGCAATTAAATGAATCATGAACTTTTCAGTGATTAGCATGGAAAACTAGTTCAGGGCATCAATCGCACTTATTGTATTACTTGCAGCTGTCGATACTTTCATAATTTGCGCTCCAATATCATCAACATAACATGAGATTCAACTTCTTACTAGGAAAACACTAGATGCAACATAGCGTTGTCAATAGGTAGGTTTACTATCCTTTATGGTATTCTTTATCATCCACTCAACACAAAAAAGCCATTGCCCGAGGCAATAGCTTTTCTGCTTTCTTAATCATAGTTCGTTTATTATTCTGGCATAACCACTGCATCAATTGCATGTATGACACCATTGGAGGCTGCTACATCGGCAATGACTACGGTAGCGGTACCGCCTTTGGCATCTGTTAAAATCACATTACCATCCATTAAGCTTAGGGTAATTTCATTTCCTTGAACAGTGGTTACGGTAAAATTACCATTATTGGCATTGATCGCTTCAATCACAGCCGCTGCTTCAAACTTTCCAGAAACCACGTGATATGTCAGTATTTTGGTAAGCGAATCTTTATTTTCGGGTAGCAACAAGCTTTCCACTGTACCTTCCGGTAATTTGCCAAAAGCGTCATTGGTTGGAGCAAATACAGTAAATGGACCGTCTCCACTTAACGTTTCAACCAAAGATGCCGCTTTTACAGCGGCTACCAATGTTGAAAAATTTTCATTGCCAGCGGCTACTTCAACGATATTTGGCGTTGCTTCTTCCATTATGGTCATTTCCTGAGTCTCTTCAACAGGCTCCTCTTTTGTTTCTTTTTTCTTTTCGCCACAGGAAGATAATAATACTCCTGAAAAGGCAATAATACTTAGTGCTCTAATAATTCTCATGATTTCTTAGGTTTTTAAATTCAAGGTAAAGATACACGGATAATAATATTGTTTAATATAATTAACATAACATTAAACAAAAATATAAGGTAGGTATGTATCTCCTAAGTGATTTTTGCCCTTAGAATAGGGCTTTGATCTTGTTTTGTTGAAGTCAGTTCCTAAGGCCATTCGATTTTTGCCAAATCACTTCTTAATGAAAACCATACAATGCTGCCATGGCAGATTATCGATATTCTTTTCGAGAATCATTCCTGCGGCTTTCATTTCTTTGACAGCTTGGGCTTCGGTCATTTTGTGCAAGGGTTTAATAGGCACCTTATCGTCTTCTCCACGATATTCGATCAAAAAGAATTTTCCATCGGGCAGTAGTGCCTTTTTGATGGAGGCCATTATTTCAACAGGATATTCCAATTCATGGTATACATCGACCATAAGTATCTTATCCACTGAATTTTCAGGAAGATTGATACTTTTTTCGCTTCCCTTCACAAGGGAAATATTGTTGATATTCCCTTTTTCCTTTTTTTGTTGCATGGCCGCCAACATTTCATCTTGTATGTCAATGGCATAAATATGCCCCCTTTGGGCCATCGGCGCCATTTTGAATACATGATAGCCCGTTCCGGCACCGATGTCAGCTATGGAATCTTCGGTTGCAATCTCCATATTTTGAAGTAAAGTAGCGGTGTTTTCCTCTTTTTCGCGTTCAGGACGCTCCAACCAACCCATGCCTTGAAAACCCATAACATGGGCAATTTCCCGGCCCATATACCATTTTCCGATGCCATTAATATCACCTTCTTTAAAAGTGTAATTTTCCTTGGCGCCGTTCTTTTGACCGTTACATTGATAGAGCGGTATTAGTATGAAAAGCGCAATGATTCGTATGAAATTTTTCAAATGGACTATAATTTTTTGATGTACTCTTTGAATAATTATCTTTTCAACAAAGGAGTATAATAAAATCGTAGCTCGTTATACCCCTATCTCTTGTTTTACCTTTTCAAATTGCGATACCAATTCTTTGTAACGCGCTGTCGCTTCTTGACCGGGCAACTGGTCGGCACCGCTGATCATATACAACAAATAGGATATTTGTGATACCAGCATTTCTTGCGGATAGGCCCCTTCTTCGTTTTTCAATTTTTTCAATACGTTTTTTACGAGCTCTAGTCTTGTACTTTTGGCCTTGCTTTTTTTACCTTCTAGTTCCTTGGCTTCTTTCTCAAGATCTGCCTGTAGTTTTCTGGCTTCCGATAATACGGTTATCAGTTCTTGTTGCATTGTAATCTGATCTCGAACATCGGCGTCGGTTATTCCTTCGGCCACCACACGGGGGTCTTGTACGATTTCAAAGGACTGCTCAAAAGATTTTCCGTCTACCGTCAATCTGGCCGTATAGATTCCCGGTGCTGCCATGGGGCCGTTTTTGAATCTTTTTTTGAGGTTTTTGTCCCATGGCCCTTTGTGTTTCAAGTCCCAATGAAAACGGTTTAATCCAGGCTTTTTGTTCAATTTCAGATCCGCATATCGGAAGGTCGCGCTCAAATTCATGTCCTCGACCTCTTCAACGGTCGATTTCAAGGCGGTACTATCGCTAAAGATGACCGCTACGGGTGCTTTATTTGCATCCAATATTTCCAGTTGAATTCCGGCCACACTGTCCTTAGGAAGATAATAATCTAAAAGTATACTGGTTTGCGGATACGACGGAAACCCGCTGCTGCTCACACTTGGATACCGGTATCGAACGGTAGTATCGGGCTTGAACAGATAGGGAGAATCGCTTGATGAAGTAACTTCTTGCTGCCGTAAAGTAGTGATATTGTCCAAGATCCAAAACCCTCGGCCCATAGTGCTTAGCACTAGATCGCCACGGAATATCTTTAGATCAGTGATCGGCGTTACAGGAAGGTTTTGTTGGAAAGGTTTCCAAGATTTTCCATCGTCAAAAGAGATGAACATTCCGAACTCCGTTCCCGCGTACAATAGTCCTTCGCGAACCGGATCCTCCCTTAAGACCCGAGTGGTAAAATCAGCAGGAATGCCGTTGGACGACGTGGTCAATAACTCCCATGTTTCGCCATAATTCGTTGTTTTATAAAGATAAGGTTTGGCATCGCCCAATAAATGTCGATCTACGGCGATATAGGCTTTAGCGGGATTAAAATGGGAAGGTTCCACCGATTCCACCCTACCGCCTTTAGGCATTTTTGGTGGCGTGATATTCTTCCAGGTCTTTCCGCCATCTTGTGTTACCGAAACGACACCATCGTTGGAACCGGTCCATATCAGCCCTTCCTTAAGTTCCGATTCCCTGATGGAGTATAAGGTGCTATAATATTCCTCTCCCGTGATATCACGTGTGATCGGACTTCCGGATATCACTTGTTTGTCCTCCTCGAACGCGGTAAGATCAGGGGAAATCGTTTCCCAGATCAAACCGTCATTAATCGTTTTATGAAGGTACTGCGACCCATGATAGACCACATTGGGATTGTGGGGCGATACATGGATCGGTGCGACCCGCTGAAAGCGATATTTCAGGTCTTTTGGATTATGTCCGTACATATTCGAAGCGCCGACGAAATAGCTCTTCTCGATCCCCGTCAGTTTATTGAAAACGCCGAAAGTACCTTTACAATTCGCATATACGATATTGTGGTTGCCCGGCTTTGGCACCGCCGGACCCGTTTCGCAACCTCCGGAATTGATGATCCATCCCGTACTTGGATTTTGGATGGAACTCGGCGGAAAACTCGGCACCGCAATGGTAGAGGAATTGTCCTGCATGCCCGCATAGAGCCAATAGGGATATTGGTCGTCTACTTCTACCTGATACAGTTCTGCCGTGGGTTGATTGAACTGTGTGGACCACGTTTTACCGCCGTTGTGGCTAACATTGGCCCCACCATCGTTCGCCTGGATAAGAAGATCGGGATTGTTCGGATTGAGCCAAATATCATGGTTGTCACCATGGGGTACGCTCATATTTTTCCAGGTTTTTCCACCATCTATAGATTTTAAAAGTGGATTTGCGTTCGAGTATACTATATCGGGATTGGTGGGGTCGACCTCCACATTCGTATAATAAAATGGACGATTTACCAATCCGATAGTATCCGAAACTTGTTTAAAAGTCTTCCCTTGATCTACTGATTTATACAATCCGCCCTCCTTTTCCGGGGCTTCGATAACAGCGTACAGAATTCTCGAATCTACCGGGGAGACCGCCAAATCAATCTTTCCGATAATGCCTTTGGGCAATCCTTCCCCGAGCTTTATCCAATCTTTACCGCCGTTGATCGATTTGTATATTCCACCTTCATCATGGTTACCACCGGAAATGATCGTCCAAGGTGTTCGCCGTGCTTTCCATGCGGCGGCATAGACGATATTCGGATTTCCTGGAAGAAGTTCCAAGTCGACAAAACCTACATTATCAGAAATAAAAAGGACTTTCTCCCAGTTTTGGCCGCCGTCGGTCGTTTTATAGATACCACGTTCCACATTTGACGCAAAGGCATTACCAATAGCAGCTACCCAGACCGTGTTGTTATCGTTCGGATCGATTTCCACCGCTCCAATTTGACCGGTTTCCCTAAGGCCGATATGCTCCCAAGTAGTACCCCCGTCGATGGATTTGTAGACTCCCTTACCAGGGATAACGTTACTTCTAAGCCCATCGGAACCTGTGCCCACATACACGATATTGGGATCATTGATGGCGACCGAAATGGCCCCAATGGAAGGGGAATCGAAAAACCCATCGGAGACATTGTTCCATGTGGTGCCATAATCTTCCGATTTCCAAACGCCCCCACCTGAAGCACCCAAATAAAAGGTTCCGGGCAGCATCGGCGTGCCGGTTACCGTAGTCACGCGACCACCTCTCTCGGGGCCAACGGTTCGGTATTGTAAGGCTTCAAAGTCTTGTGCATTCGATACCAATGAAAATAGTATTGCGCAAAATAAGGTGAATGGTAAACGTGTATTCATAGTAAATAAAAATTGGTTAGTACCCGGCTGCCTGGCCATCCTTTCGAGATTCTGATGCACCGAAATAAACTTTGTTTTCAACATCGATGCCAATCGCTTGATAGCCCCCGTAGATGCCCACGGCAAATTCAATGTTATGACCTTTTTTTCTTAATTCCCGGATGGTCTTGTAATCGAATCCACTTTCCAAGTTGAGCGTGCCACCATCGGTCATTTTGGAGCCTGTCGGTTGTGAACTACCACGATGGCGCATACGAGGTGCATCGCCAGCTTCCTGTAGGTTCATGCCAAAGTCTACGACATTTACAACGATTTGGGCGTGCCCTTGCGGTTGTACCGCCCCTCCCATCAGCCCGAAACTGACCCATGGCTTCCCGTTTTTAGTGATGAATGCCGGAATAATTGTATGAAAAGGTCGTTTGCCCGGTTCTAGGGCATTGGCATGGTCCTTATCCTGAACATTGAACATCTGCCCACGGTTTTGGAGCACAAAACCTAGTCCATCGGGTACCATACCTGAAGCAAATTCCGAATATATACTTTGGATCAAAGAAACCATATTGCCTTCTTTGTCGGCAACGGTCAAATAGGTAGTATTCCCGGTCTCTATTTCAAAATCTCCTGCTGGATATGTTTTTGCCGCTTTTTCAGCATCAATAAGTGCGCGTTGCTTTGCCGCATATTCTTTCGATAAAAGTTGAGCTAATGGAATCTCGTTAAAATCTGAATCAGCATAAAATTTAGCCCGATCTTCATAAGCCAATTTTTTGGCCTCCGTAATTACATGGAGATATTCGGTACTCCCAAATCCCATGGAAGCGATATCATACCCCTCGAGGATGTTGAGCATTTGGAGTGCTGCGGTACCTTGGCCGTTGGGCGGTAATTCCCAAACATCATATCCGCGATAATTCACCGATACAGGTTCTATCCAATTAGAGGTATGGCTGGCCAAATCATCATACGATAAAAAGCCACCGTGCTTTTTCATGTACCCATCGATAGTTCGGGCAATATCCCCTTTGTAAAAGGCATCACGACCACTCTTCGCAATTTTTTCATAAGTATGGGCCAAATCGGGATTCTTAAATACCTCACCTTTCTTTGGAGGCCTTCCATTAGGCATATAGGTTTCGGCAAATCCGGGTTGGTCCTTTAGTCCCTCATAATTGGATGCCATTTCAAATGCGATGACCTCCGATACCGGAAAACCTTCACGACCATAGGCTATAGCAGGCTGCAGTAATGCTGCCATTGGTAATTTTCCAAACTTCTGATGTAAAGAAAACCAGCCATCGACACAACCCGGAACGGAAACTGGTAGCGGGCCATAAAAAGGAACGTATTTCATTTCCTTTTCCATAAAATAATCGGTGGTCAACGATTTCGGAGCCCTACCACTGCCATTGAAACCATATAGTTTTTCTTCTTTAGCATTCCAAACGATGGCAAAAATATCACCCCCAATACCACAACTGGCAGGTTCAACCAAACCTAATACGGCATTTGCCGCAATGGCGGCGTCCATGGCCGTACCGCCTTTTTTAAGTATATCGAGCGCTACTTGGGTAGCTAAAGGCTGACTGGTCGCTGCCATCCCATTTTGGGCGATAACCTCGGAACGTGTCGTAAAGGTTTCGCCCGTAAGACGGTCTTGTCCCCAACCGGAAAATGTGAGTAAAAGGACTAAACAGGCTATAAAAAGATTTTTCATCGGATTGGAGATTTAACTGACTTAAAACTAATAAAAAAGATGGGGCTGGCAAGGAGATTAATCCAATAGGTTTTATAAACAGGACATTACAACTTTAACCTAGCGCCTGAAACAAGGCTATAC
>JBATIN010000019.1:0-11369 GCA_049667765.1 Flavobacteriaceae bacterium | reverse complement strand
CCTCTTTAGACCTGTGCTGAGCCTGCCGAAGTAAAAAGAGGGGTGTCCGCTGTAGCGGACGGGGAGGTTGACCCGTAAACTTGCTCAGGGGCGATTCCAGTAAGGAGATTTGCCGCCATGGTCTGCGCTTTTGAACCCTCCGACTTTTTTCACACTTAAGTGAAAAAATCCACCTCCCTTTTTCTAAAGGGAGGAGTCTTGATTATATCCGTTTTACAAAGCTACATCAAATAAAAATGAAATCATTAAACATTGATTATCAGCTATTTAAAAATAATGGCATGAGAATTGTTTAAATAATAATAGAACTTAAATACCAAGATTATGAGAACAAAACTACTTTTCGGACTAGTACTACTAGGAAGCTTAATGACTTCTTGTTATGTAGAAACAATTATTCAAGACGATTATATTGAAGAATCGGCCTTTAATACAGACCAGGTTTTGCAATCGTACGATCTTTGGTATGTAGATATCAATGCCACCAAAGGAAACGGCGAAGTGCCTTTTTTGCAGCGGGCATTTACCATTTCGTTCAAAAACGGTACCGTTTTGGCCAATAACAATATTGTGGGTATAGGCAAAACCGGTAATGGTTTCGGAATCGATGTTGGCTATTACGGCACCTTGCGCGGCACAATTGAAATTGATCATAATGTTGACGGACTTTGGCTTTTGGATGTATTTGCCGTAAACCGAAATACCATTGAATTGTACGACCCCAATTCTGATACTTCCTATTATTTGAAGGGCTATCAGCTGAATAATTTCGATTATGATTTTGTGTTCTACGATAACATCAATTATTTCTTGCAAGAATATAACGCTTGGGAAAAGATTTATACCAGTGAAACGGGTGCTTTGAATGATTTTGATAATGAGAACTTTTTACAGTTCAATCCTGGGTATTTTAAATCTTCTATAGATCCTGTTGGCACTAAGGTTTCAAATCTTCAGTGGGATTTCACCGGAGATTATCAGGTGTATGACGTAGAAAACGATGAAACGCTCAAAACTTTAACACTGGGTTATGATGGGCTGGGCAATGATTACTTTGAACTCTACGTTATTAATGACAGCACCATAGAGTTGTACCATCCGTCAAGTGAAACGGTTTACGAGTTCGGTGGAAGACAGTTTACACAGTTCTTAAAATCAGCCGACAATGCGATGGGCAAAAAGAGACAAAAGACTTCAAACCCTGTCATGAAAGTCAAACGTTTACGACAGTAGAGGAGTAAGAATTATTGAAAAAGATAAAAGGTTGAGACTGTCAAGTGTGGTACAGTCGAAATAAAGATTTTTTTGGTTGGTTATTTAGTTAGGAATCGCCCTGAACTTTATGTTCAGGGCGTTTCTTTTTAGTGAGATAGCTAATCTTCGATTAAAGTGATTTAACTAACCCGCACTAGCTTTTCACGTGCCTCCGCTTAAACTCAGAAGGATTTTCATCCGTAATTTTCTTGAACGTACGGTTGAAATACGAAAGACTTTCAAAGCCGCATTCGAAACAGGTCTCGCTTATATTTTTTCCCATTAATAACAAACGTTTTGCCTGACTGATTCTATATTGGTTCAAAAACCCGATAAAGGTACTTCCGGTCGCTTTCTTGAAGTAGCGACAAAAAGCGGGCTTGGTTAAATTGCAGAGGCTTGCCACCTCGTCAACCGTAATTTTTTCTTGAAAACGTTCATCGATCAAAGCATAGATTTTGCGAATGCGGCCCTGTTCTTTTTTACTGAATTTGTTTACAAAGGGCGTTTTGTGCAAAAGCTCAAATTCTGTACTATGCGCCAATAGTTTTAAAATGGAGATAGTGCGCATAAAAAATTCAAAAGGCGGTAATTCGTGAAGGGTCTTCATGAGCTTTCCGGCCTCTGTTTTTGTGCTTCCAGAAAATGCTACGCCGTATTTTGAGAGATCTAAAAGACGCTCTATGGATTTTAATTCTGAAGCCTGTTGCACGAAATCTGTTTTAAAGGAAGGCTTAATATGCACAACCTCTTTTCTATACGAAGTGGTTACCCCATGATCAAAATTTAAGTGCGGAATATTAGAACCGATCAAGACCAGATCGCTATCGGTAAAGTTTGAAATATGATTTCCAACATGGCGTGTTGCACTGGCGCCTTCAATATAAACGAGTTCAAATTCAGGATGAAAATGCCAATAAAAAAGATGGTTCAGTTTGGGGTCGTGCAACAACCGAAACGGACTTTTTGATGCTGGGGCAATGGTTTCTAGTTGTATTTTCATAATTATAGCACGGCACAAAATTGACGCTAAAAACGTAAACTTAGTTTAAATATATCAATATAGTTCAAATAATTATCAATATTAAGGTAGTTGGGTGGGGTAAAGAATTATAGTTTTACAGGGTAGTTTTAAAATAAGGACCTTATGGAAAATAGAATGTCAAAACTCGAAATGGCCAATAAGGCGCATGAAGAAATTCCCGGAAATCCGTCAACGGCCACTAGCAGTAAAATGAAATTGAACGACCGCTCAAACGGAAAACCGCTCCGTGTTTTAACAGAAGAAGATTGGCAGTTTTGGAAACACAATGGCTATATCGTGATCAAGAATGCCGTGCCAAGAGTACAGGCCAAAGCGACCGCTGATTTCATTTGGGAGTTCGATGAAAAAGATCCTACTGATCCGAAAACGTGGTATGCCCCGCCACGTGCCGAAATGAAAATGAAAGAATTGACGGGAACAGGCATGGTGGAAGTCTACAACCACCAACAGCTGTGGAATAATCGCCAGATGCAAAAAGTATATGATGCTTTTGTCGACGTTTGGGGCACTGAAAAGTTATGGGTTACTATTGATCGTGCGAACCTGAATTTCCCATTGCAACCTGGAGTAAATAAAAAAGGATTCATTCATTGGGACTATGACCCTGAAACTAAGCCTCAAAATGTACAAGGTGTTCTCGCCTTGGCTGACCAGACCGATGAAAATATGGGCGGATTTCAATGCATTCCTTGGCTTTATAGAAATTATGACACATGGAAACTGACCCAACCCGAAGATCGTGATCGTTTTCAACCTGATATTTCGGAGCTGGAAGATAAAATCGTTAAGGTAAAAATGGAGGCGGGAGACTTGCTGATTTTCAATAGTACCGAGCCGCATGGTATTCGTCCGAATAAATCGAAAGATAAAGTGAGAATCGCCCAATATATTTCCATGATGCCGGCAGAAGAGGATAATGAGGAATTGCGAAACTGGCGTATCAATTCTTGGAAGAACAGAATTGCACCTGAAGGCTACGCCTTCCCCGGAGACCCAAGAAATTGGGAGCAGACCAAATACAAGACCGCACAACTGACCGAATTAGGCGAAAAGCTATTGGGACTGAAAGATTGGTAGTTGAGTTATAATTAAAAGCTCCTCTCCTAAGACCTGTGCTGAGCGTAGTCGAAGTATAAGGGTAGGTGGACTTAAGCTCAGCGAAAAGGACGGAGGGGTTGAAAGCCCAAGCCTTTGCCACAGAATCCCGACCTTGGTTTTGATCACAAATAACTTCACTTTACACCTCACAACTTCTACAATAATTATTCAGCTCCTCGCAAGGACCCCTAGTTAATCGCTTAATTCTATGGCTAGAAGGCTAATAAAGCCTATTTTTGCGCCCTTAAAATATGGGCATCCTGAAATAAAATTCAGCACACATGAAGAAATATCTTAATCTTTTCGATTTCAAGCAAAAAGTGGATTACAAGACTGAAATCTTGTCAGGACTCACAGTTGCCCTTGCCCTTGTGCCAGAGGCTATCGCTTTTGCTCTGATACCGGGTTTTTCTCCGCTAACGGGGTTATACGCTGCATTTATTCTTTGTTTGGTCACTTCAATTTTAGGAGGTCGCCCAGGGATGATTTCAGGGGCTACAGGTGCCGTAGCGGTTATTTTTGTGGGATTGATCTTAGAATTGAAACGCAATTTTCCCGGAATAGAACCTATAGAGATATTGAACTATGTATTTGCCACCGTGATTATAGCTGGTGTTTTACAGATTTTAGCAGGAGTACTTCGTTTAGGGAAATTTATACGTTTGGTACCGCATCCGGTAATGTTCGGTTTTGTGAACGGCTTGGCCATTATCATTTTTATGGCGCAGTTTCCTAATTTCTACGTTAAAGGCACAGAAGATTTATTGAGCGGCACTCCGTTTTTCATGATGCTTGGGTTAACCCTTTTGACCATGTTGATCATTTGGGGCCTACCGAAGTTGACCAAAGCCATCCCGTCTTCGTTAGTTGCAATCTTAGTGGTGTCGGCCATCGTTATCGGTTTTGATATTGATACATTGACTGTTGCAGGTACCATGAACGAAGGTGAAACCATAAAAGGCGGATTTCCACCGTTTTCTATCCCACAGATACCTTTTACATTAGAAACCGTAAAAATAATATTTCCTTATGCGGCCATAGTTGCCGGGGTAGGCCTGATCGAAAGCCTGTTAACCTTGAATATTATTGACGAGATTACCGATACTCGTGGTAGTGGTAATAAAGAATGTGTTGCTCAAGGTACTGCAAACATATTGTCTGGATTTTTATCAGGTATGGGAGGTTGCGCCATGATCGGGCAGAGTTTGATCAATACCTCTTCAGGCGCCCGTGCTCGTTTATCAGGGATAACCGCAGCAATAATGCTACTAGTGTTCATTATGTTCGGCAGTAGTCTTATAGAGCGTTTGCCCATGGCAGCATTAGTAGGATTAATGTTTATGGTCGCGATTGGAACCTTTGAGTGGGCCAGTTTTAGAACTTTTGGTAAAATGCCGAAGTCAGATGTGGTGGTTATGGTTTTGGTGACCCTGATTACGGCAATTACACACAATCTGGCCGTTGCTGTACTTTTGGGAGTAATAATCTCTGCCTTGGCCTATTCCTGGGAAAATGCAAAGCGTATTCGCGCTAGAAAATATGTAGATGAAAACGGCATTAAACATTATGAAATCTACGGACCGTTGTTTTTTGGTTCAACTACCCTGTTCGCCGAAAAATTCGATATACAAAACGATCCCGATGAAGTAATCATTGATTTTAAAGAAAGTCGGGTCGCAGACATGTCGGGTATCGAAGCGTTAAATAAAATCACGGATCGCTATAGAAAGGTGGGCAAGAAAGTTCACCTTAGGCATTTAAGCAAAGACTGTATTCTATTATTGGGCAATGCTGATGATATTATCGATGTCAACGTAATAGAAGATCCGACCTACAAAGTTGTGGTAGATAAGGTTTAAAAAGATAAAAGAATATAGACCGCTGCGCAGAAAGAACAAAGACTAAAAAAGCTGCTTGAAACGATGGTTCCAAGCAGCTTTTTTTTAAAACTATTTAAACAGATTATAGCGTTCTCAAATACTCGGCAACCGCACGAGCATCTTCTTCGCTCAGGTTTTGGTTGAGCATTATAGCATTGTTATATTCTTTTAAAAGAGCTTTTGCAATTGGATCTTCCTTAAGCATAACATCGGGGTTCATAATCATATTCATGACCCATTCTGGGCTTCTACGATCATAAACTCCTTTTAATGCAGGGCCTATCATGCGTTGCTCGGCCATATGGCAAGCGGTACAAATGGCATTGAACTTTGCCTCACCGGCCTTTGCCATTTCAGCATTGATTTCAGTGCCAAAATCTACCGAGGTGATCGGACCTACGCCTTTGTTATCCATATCAACAGGCACACCTTCAGATACTTCGGCCTTTTTAGTTTCGGTCTTGGCTCGGTTCATTTCAAAACCTTCCTTTTTTTCTTCTTTTTCTTTTCCGCCGCAAGCCATCATTAGACCGCCAACAGCTATGGCAATGAGTAATTTTTTCATTAATGCAGATTTTTAATGCCGTGTTTTTTTAGGCATCGGTTCAAGCTACTAATATAAGCATTCGTAAAATTTAAATATCTTCTTCAAGAAAATTTATTGCTCTTTTTTCAGAATAGTATTGGTTGCCCGGTTCATAAAAACCTACGTGCCCACCATATTTAGGCGTTTCTAGGTAGAGATAAGCGTGCTGTTCGGCAACTTTATAAGGATAACACTCTGGCCCTAAAAAAGAATCGTTTTTGGCGTTGATAATGAGCGTTGGAATCTTAATGTTCGTTAGGAATTGAAGGCAACTACATTTTTCATAGTAATCGACCGCATTTTTAAAACCATGTGCCTTACTGGTGTAGATATCATCAAAATCCTTTAGCGTTTTGATTTGGCCAATATCCGTTTTAGATATTTTATCGGGGAATATCGACAATTTTAGCCTAAGCTTGTCAGTAAGATGTTTTTTAAATCTTTGAGCATAAAGCGCATTCTTGATCTTTAGTAACTCCTTTAAAGAACTATGCAAGTCACAGGGCACGGAAATACCGATAACAGCTTTCAATTCATTTGGTAGTACACGATTTTCTCCAACATATTTTAGTGCCATATTGCCCCCGAGGCTTACTCCTTTTATATAGAGTTCTTTGTATTTTTTAGTTGTCAAAATATGTTGAATTACCGCATCAAGATCTTCGGTTGCCCCAGAATGGTACGAACGAAACAAACGGTTGGTTTCGCCGCTACAGCTTCTAAAGTTGACCGCACAGGCGTCATAACCAGCGCGATTGAAGGCCTTTGCGCTTCCGGTAATATAGGGTCTTTGCCCATGACCTTCAAGACCATGCAAGAGAATTACCGCCTTTTCAGTAGTCATTTGCGAAAAGCTCCAATCCAAGTCCAAAAAGTCACCATCCGGCAAATCGATTCTTACGCGTTTTTGCTCAAAATCATCAATTTTTCTCCATAAACCGCTATATACCGTTGAAATATGTCCATTTTTGAACAAAAATGATGGATTATAGCTAGAGGCAATAAGTGGCATTTTAGTATGTTTGAACGTTGAAAATTTATTTTAATCACTGTTGAAAACGGGATTACTTCGGATAGGTTTCCAAAACTTTTGCCTGCTCTTTGATGGAGAATTTAAACTCGGACTTTAATTTTGAGACCAGTGCTGAAACCGGAAGCGAATCATCGATCATGGCCGAACCTTGACCGGCTGACCATATGGTTTTCCATGCTTTTGCTTCAGTATTGAGTTCTTTTCCAAAATCGATTTTCTTATCCTTTTTTAAATCTTCCTCGGAAATACCTGCTGCCTTTAAACTTGCGCCTAAGAAATTGGCATGTACGCCTGAAATGGCCGCGGTATACACCACATCATTAGCGCCTGCATCAATGATCATCTGCTTATATTCCTCTGGTGCCATGGCTTCATCCGTATTGATAAATCGCGTGCCCATATAGGCCATATCTGCCCCCATTTGAAGTGCCGAAGCAATATCACGACCCGTACTAATGCAGCCGGAAAGAATAATGGTTTTAGGAAAGATTTTTTTGATTTCCGCCACTAAGGTCATGGGGTTGATGGTACCCGCATGGCCGCCAGCGCCTGCGGCAACGAGAATAAGTCCATCTACACCAGCTTCTGCTGCTTTTTCGGCATGACGTTTTTTAATGATATCATGAAATACCAATCCTCCGTAACTATGAATAGCGTTTACCACCATTGAAACCGCACCTAATGAAGTGATGATAATAGGCACTTTATGTTTTACACACAATTTAAGATCGGCTTCTAACCTTGGGTTGGTAGGGTGTACTATAAGATTTACCCCGAACGGCGCTGCTTTTTTACCTGTTTTTTCTTCGAACTTTTTCAATTCGGATTTTATTTCAATGAGCCATTCTTCAAAACCTTCACTCGTTCGTTGATTTAAGGCCGGAAAGGTGCCGACTATTCCATTTTTGCAGCATTCCACTACTAGTTTCGGACCTGAAATGAGAAACATTGGAGCCGAAATAACCGGTAGCGAAAGATCTTTGATAAAGGAAGGTTTGTTGCTCATGTATATGAATTCAAGTATTTTTAAAAAAGTATAAATTTTAAGGGATGTACACAAGTTTTTCCAAAACTATGGTATTTTTGGGATTCTATGCGCGCATAACAAACGAATCACGAAAAAATGTATCTAAAAGACTTTGAAATACGGTGGAGTGATGTTGATGCCAATCGTCATTTGGCGAATTCGGCATATCTTAATTTTATGAGCCATACCCGGATGGCTTTTTTGATGGAACTTGGCTTTAATCATAAAACCATGGTTGAACACCAAATTAGCCCTGTGGTGTTTTATGAGCACATATATTACTTTAAAGAAGCCTTCCCTGGTAGACCTATAAAGGTGTCTATGGAAATTATGGGAATGAGCGAAGATGGAAAGTTTTTCGAATTCCATCATAATTTCTATGACTTTAAAGGAACCCATTTCGCCCACTGCGAAATGATGGGCGCTTGGATAGATTTAAAAACAAGGGCCCTGACTGGACTATCAGGTTTGTTTATGGAAGCCTTCGAAAAGGTAGAAAAAGCTGATGGCTTTCGAATTCTTACCAAGGAAGACACCCGAAAATTTGCAAAAACGCCTAAGGATCTTGTCATCGAATAAATCGTGAATAGCAGTCGGTTAATTTACTTAGTAAACGACAAGCTTAAAATCAAGATTTAATTTCCTAAGAGCTAAGATAGTCTTGGTCTTGCCTTTCTGGTCGCCAAATACACCCCTATGAACACAAGACAGGCGGCAAAAACCTTTATGGTTGTCAATTGGTCTTGTCCTGTAAATACTGCATACGCAATGCCTATGAGCGGTTGCACATATACAAATGCACTTAAGGTAGATGCCTTTAATTGTGTCAAGGCAAAAATGTTGAAAAGGTAGGTAAGAAAGGTAGTGCCGATAATAACAAAAGCAATTCGCCAAAGCGCATCGAATGGAAGATGGCCCCAATCGAGCTGAACAAGATCGTGATAGCCGAACGGAAGACAAATCAAAATGCCTAAAGAAAATAGCCATTTCATAAACGTGAACGGATGATATTTTGCGATCAGCGTTTTGACCACGATTAAATACGAACCATAGAAAACGGAATTCATCATTATCAAAAAATTTCCTAAAGGAATATTGGGGGCATCATGTCGAATTTCGGTACTAAAGAAAATGAGTCCCAATGCACCTAAAAGTCCCACGGCGATACCTACTATTTTTCTTTGGGTTATTTTTTCCTTGATTAATATGGTCGAAAGTATCAGCACAATGATCGGGGTGGTCGTAATTAAAACCGAACTGTTTATAGGCGTTGAGAGTGATAGTCCTTTAAAAAAAGAAAGCATATTAATACCCATACCAAGTACAGCACAAAGCAACATGCGTAGGTAATCTTTTTTTTCTATTTTTTCCTTAGGTCCAAATGGAGCAACCAACCAGAACAATACCGCAGCCCCTATAACGCGCAACATAATAAAACCAAAGGGTTGCACATAATTGGGCATGACCCCCTTGGCGATCGTATGATTCAATCCATAGATGGTAGTAGCGCCAATGGCCGCGATTATCGCAAGGGTTCTTTTGTTCAAGATTTTATAGCAGCTATGGCCTTTTCGATTACTTTTTTGCTGTTGCCGACAAAAATCTGGTTGTCGAATAAGATAACAGGCCGTTTTAGAAAGGTGTAGTGATCAAGGATCAGAGCCCTAAAGTCATTTTCTGTAAGTTCTTTTGCGGCTAGCCCTCTTTCTTTATAAAGCATGGCCCTACGGCTGAACAGCGCTTCATAACTTCCAACTAAGGTTTTCATTTCTTCTAATTGTGAAAGGGTAATTGCTTCTGTTTTAATATCCTGTAATTCAAATTTGGCCAAGGGTTGAAGCTCTTTTATGATTCTTTGACAGGTGTTACAGGTACTTAAATGGTATATTTTTCTCATAATGGTCTTCTATCTAAAAAGGTGAAAATGCATGGGCCTATAAAAAATCTACGCGGCTACAAAGAAACCCAATTCAGGTCAATTGCCCTAGCCTAGTGCAAATTCAAATGCGGTTAATCTTTCACCTTGTAGGCCAAAAATGCTGAGACTTCTTCAAAGGGCAAGGTCAACTTTATCGGGCCATCTGCATAAGACGCAACTTCATATTGATTGTACAATAATTGAAGGCCATTTTCGGTAAAACCAATGTTTTCGGGCAAGTAGAACGTGTCGTTTTCAAACATGAACCCAGTACTGTTAATAGCTTGGTTCGTAGGGATGTTTTCTTGCGCTTTGAATTTTGATTCGGCAAATTTTTCAAAATCAGGGGCGTTCTTGAAGAGTTGCCACGTTTCAAGTTCAATCCCTTTTTTCTTATCGAAGTTAAGGTATCGTATAGCATTATAACCATGTGCCCCACCAGAAAAAACATAAGAATCCATTAATATGGTAAGTACATTTTCGTTCTCAAAAGAGATTTTGGCTTCAATTTTGGCTTCCCATCCAACGGATTCGTCGGGGTAAAGTGTTTTTAACTCTTCGTATCCGCTATTAAAAGAGGCTATGGCTTCATCAATGGTGGTTGCATCGATTTCTTCATCAAAAGTGAGTAGATAGATAATTTCTTCCTGTAAGATATTGTCAATAGTTTCACCAATTTTAGTTTTCTCGATAACGCTAGGGATGTTGATCTGAACTTTCGGGCAACTTTCACAGGTCTGGCCAACCATGTGTTTCGTTTCAAAAGTTAATTTAGAGTCGTTCTTGCAACTTAATATAAAAAGAAAGCAAAGGGCAAAAGCGGAACGGTATTTCATAGGGGAAAACTTTTTTGGATTGCACAAAAGTACAACTCCATTGTATTCTCCGAAAGATAACGATACATTTGTGTTATAAATCTATTTTATGAGCCATAAAGACCTAAGATTCAATAGTAAAACCATTCACGGAGGCCAACAACCTGATAAGGCCTACGGGGCAGTGATGCCTCCAATTTACCAAACTTCTACCTATGCACAGAGCACGCCTGGGGGTCATAAGGGGTATGAGTACTCACGTAGTGCCAACCCGACTAGAACGGCATTGGAAAATTCGTTGGCCAGTATCGAAAATGGCAGTTATGGTTTGGCTTTTGCCAGCGGCCTAGCGGCAATGGATGCGGTGATAAAACTGTTGAGTCCGGGTGATGAAGTAGTTTCTACCAACGACTTGTATGGGGGTAGTTATCGCCTATTTAAAAAAGTATTCGAAAAATTCGGCATTACCTTTCATTTTGTAGGCATGCAGAATATAGGCGAAATAGAAAAAAAGATCAACCTGAACACGAAATTGATCTGGGTAGAGACGCCAACGAATCCTATGATGAACATTATAGACATTAAGGAAGTTGCCCAACTAGCCAAAAAGCATAAGATTTGGTTAGCGGTCGACAATACCTTTGCTACTCCTTATCTTCAACAGCCTTTGGATCTAGGGGCTGACATCGTGATGCATTCGGCGACCAAATATT
>JBATIN010000018.1:0-4958 GCA_049667765.1 Flavobacteriaceae bacterium | reverse complement strand
ACTTCTTAATAAAATACGTTAAACTACCCGATTTAGCGTTATTCATCGGATATTTTAAATCCCATTTACACTTTATCGAAAACTTAAACGCTTTTCGATGTACTGCACAATACCAAAGTAAGATATGGCCTACGCTTTACGTTATTTAAGTATGACCCCGTACTTATACCTACTTATCGGCTACATTGCATTACTTCTAGTGGCTAGAGCTTCTTACTTCCTTTTTTTCAAAAAGCAGAGAACCTTTAGTTTAGAAGATTAAAAATAGACACGCTGGTTTTTCAGTATGAACGACCGTAATTGTCTATGATGCAAACATGACATATATAAGCTTTTTAGTTATGAGCTTTTATATGTCATTTTCTATTCTATTACTAAAAGCGCTATATTACCTTCTCATAATTAAGAAATTATCTTCTTTTATGTTATATTTTTTATAAAATCTAAAATTTAAATAATCTTTTTGCGTTCTTTATTCGTATCTATACTATATAACATTTTCTGGGGCATGGACAAATACATTATTATACTTCTAATTTACGCTGTTGCATTGATTTTTTCAAGCGCACTTCGGCCATATTTTGAAAAATAGATACGTAAGCTCGTATACTAGAATAGGCCTTATTACCACTAGGCCCTTTTTTCTATTTTAGCACATTTCTTCCTTCAAACTTATAGTCCATTTTGAACTATCTCGTTTACCTTCTTTTAGCCTAACGGGCAATTGCATTGTTTTTGTAACGAATTTTTTCAGTACTTACAATAAAAAACCCCGGCCAAATGACCAGGGTCTTTAAAAACTATTGCACCTAATTTTACCGCATTAAGAACCGCACATTAAACAATCATCATCTGCCTGGCCTTCTTTGGCCCGAGCGATCATTTCTTTCATTTCGGTAGCGGTCATTGGCTGTATTTCTACCTCAACAGATTGTGTAACCGCAGTAGCCTTTACTTCCATTGCCGAAGCCGCTTCCGCAGATGGCGCTGGTGTAGCCGCCTCTACTTCGGCATCTGCAGCTACGCTAACAGGTATTTCTTTTTTCTTGGTATTATCAAGGGTAAACTTGATGGCATCTACGGCAGCTTTGGTACGTAGATAGTACATACCTGTTTTTAACCCGCTCTTCCATGCGTAAAAATGCATTGAGGTAAGTTTTGAATAGTTCGCATTCTCCATAAAAAGGTTCAACGACTGACTTTGATCAATAAAATACCCCCTATGGCGGCTCATATCGATAATATCTTTCATGCTGAGCTCCCAAACGGTTTTATACAATTCCCTAATATCTTGTGGAATGGTCTCTATATGTTGTATAGACCCATTGGCACGCATGAGCTCTTGTTTCATGTTCTCGTTCCAAAGTCCCAGATTGACCAAGTCTTCCAAAAGGTGTTTATTTACCACGATGAACTCGCCCGACAACACCCTTCTCGTATAAATATTAGAAGTATAAGGCTCAAAACATTCATTGTTTCCAAGAATTTGTGAAGTTGAAGCGGTTGGCATCGGTGCCACTAAAAGTGAATTTCGCACCCCGTTTTTCTTCACTTCTTTACGAAGCTTGGCCCAATCCCATCTGCCGGATAGTTCTTCATCTTTAATATTCCAAAGGTTATGTTGAAACTCTCCTTGAGAAATTGGTGAACCTTCATATGAAGAGTATGTTCCTTCTTCTTTGGCGGCTTCCATAGAGGCGGTTACTGCGGCAAAATACAAGGTTTCGAATATTTCTTGATTCAACTTTTTGGCCTCATCGCTAGTAAACGGCAAACGCAACATGATAAAGGCATCGGCCAACCCTTGCACTCCTAGTCCAATGGGCCTATGTCGCATATTGGAATTCTCGGCTTCTATAACAGGGTAATAGTTTCTATCGATTACCCTATTCAAGTTTTTGGTCACGCGCTTGGTTACCTTGAATAACTCTTTATGATCGAACTCCCCATTTTTAATAAACATGGGCAATGCGATCGACGCTAAATTACATACGGCAATTTCATCGGGCGACGTGTATTCCATAATTTCGGTACATAGGTTCGACGACCGAATGGTACCTAAATTCTTTTGATTACTCTTGCGGTTGGCAGCATCTTTGTACAACATGTAAGGTGTACCTGTCTCGATCTGGGATTCCAATATTTTTTCCCACAGCTCGCGAGCTTTTACGGTTTTACGGCCTTTGTCTGCAGCTTCATATCCTAAATACAACTTCTCGAATTCTTCACTGTGGTTGGTGAAAAGGCCCGGGCATTCATTGGGGCACATTAGGGTCCAATCTTCATTGGCCTCTACTCGTTTCATGAAAAGGTCTGAAATCCACATGGCATAGAATAGGTCACGAGCGCGCATCTCTTCTTTTCCGTGGTTCTTTTTCAAATCCAAAAACTCATAGATATCGGCATGCCAAGGCTCCATATAAATGGCGAAACTGCCTTTACGTTTTCCGCCACCCTGATCCACGTATCTTGCCGTATCATTGAACACTTGCAACATCGGCACAATTCCGTTCGATGTTCCGTTGGTACCTGCAATATATGAGCCGGTAGCTCTAATGTTATGAATAGAAAGACCAATGCCTCCGGCAGATTGCGAAATCTTAGCCGTATTTTTCAAGGTGTCATAAATACCATCGATGCTATCATCTTTCATTGCCAATAAAAAGCAAGAAGACATCTGTGGTTTTGGGGTTCCTGAATTGAACAAGGTCGGTGTCGCATGTGTGGAGTATTTTTTTGACATCAACTCATAGGTTTCAATGGCCGATTCAAGGTCGTTTAAATGAATACCTACCGAAACACGCATTAACATATGCTGCGGCCGCTCAACGATCTTTCCGTTCAATTTTAAGAGATAGGACCGTTCTAAAGTTTTAAAACCAAAATAATCATACCCAAAATCGCGATTATAGATAATGGTAGAGTCTAAGGTTTCCCAATTTTCGGATATTACCTTGTACACCTCATCGGATAACAAAGGTGCTTTTTTACCTGTTCTTGGGTTTACGTACTCATAGAGGTCTTTCATGGTCTCCGAGAACGATTTTTTAGTATTCTTATGCAAGTTAGAGACTGAAATACGTGCCGCCAATTTGGCATAGTCAGGATGGGTCGTTGTCATCGTTGCCGCAATCTCGGCCGCAAGATTATCGAGTTCAGAGGTCGTAACCCCGTCATAAAGGCCTTCTATAACCCTCATGGCTACTTTTAATGGATCTACGAGCCCGTTTAGCCCATAGCATAATTTTCTCACCCTAGCGGTGATCTTGTCGAACATTACGACTTCTTTTCTTCCGTCTCTTTTAATTACAAACATTTGCTACTTCAATATTAATGGTTAGTGTGTGGGTCATCAAAGCCGCCAAAGACCTGAGTCTTGAAGATTTTGATTCGTGTGTCTCTCAATTGGGTATTACAACCACTAGCTTTAAAAACTAGCAGTCAAGGTCACTAAAAATCAGCGTCAAAACTGATTTTCTGTGCGTCTTCGTCTTTTTCTTTGTTCAATACACCTGCTTTTTGGTATTCCGAAACTCTTTTTTCAAAGAAATTGGTTTTACCCTGAAGTGATATCATATCCATAAAATCAAATGGATTGGTGGCGTTGTATACCCTATCGCATTCCAATTCAACCAATAACCTATCGGTAACGAATTCCAAATATTGGGTCATCAACTTCGAGTTCATACCAATCAGACTTGCGGGCAGTGATTCGGTTATAAACTCTCGCTCGATATCAAGCGCATTGGTCAAAATTTCGGTAATCCGAGCTTTTGGCACCTTGTTGATCAAGTGTTTATTGTGTAGATGAACGGCATAATCGCAGTGCATACCCTCATCACGCGAAATCAACTCATTTGAAAACGTAAGGCCTGGCATAAGTCCTCGTTTTTTCAACCAGAAAATAGAACAGAACGCTCCGGAGAAGAAAATACCTTCTACAGCGGCAAAAGCTATTAAACGCTCTGCAAAACTTGGAGACTCGATCCAGTTTAATGCCCAATCGGCTTTTTTCTTAATGGCAGGAAAGTTTTCCAAAGCTTTGAAAAGGATATTTTTTTCCTTTTCATCTTTTACATAGGTATCGATCAACAAAGAGTAGGTTTCAGAATGAATGTTCTCCATCATGATCTGAAATCCGTAGAAAAACTTCGCCTCAGCATACTGCACTTCACTAACAAAGTTCTCGGCTAGATTTTCGTTTACAATACCATCGGAAGCCGCGAAAAATGCCAAAATATGTTTAATGAAATAACGCTCGTCGTCATTCAATTTGTTGTTCCAGTCGTTAAGGTCCTCGTGAAGGTCAATTTCTTCAGCGGTCCAAAAACAAGCTTCACACTTTTTATACCATTCCCAAAGATCATGATGTTTAATAGGAAAAATTACAAAACGGTCTTGATTTTCTTCCAAAATCGGCTCAAGGGCTATGGACATAGTTGTGTGTTGCTTAAAATGTTAGTGTTAATGGTAATCGAGAAAATTACCTTCTTGTTGGGACTAACAAAGATGGAAAAATGTAGTCTACGAAAAAAGGCGATTTCGATAAAACGACCACAAAGTTTTTAACACGGTTTGTTGAAATGTAGGCTCGCTCACTATGTTCATTACCCTTTCGGAAAACCAAAACTTTGAATAAAAGTTGCATTAAAAAAATAAACCAAAAAGTATGTTTTTAATATACTTTTTGGTTTAAAACTATATGAATGATAACGCCATAGGTAGATGTTAATTGATTCAAAACTTTAAGAACAGAAACAATCAAGATGCATAAAAACTGTATTTTTTAAAATGCGAGTCATTGTTTTTAAAACTGTTTTACCAGTCATCTTGTTTACAACCGAAAACGCAATAATTTTTTCATGGCTTTAGATTCCCATTTAATTGCAATCTTCTTTATCAATATCCGCTTTGGCCTCTTTGATAGCTTTATCAATTTCTGCCTTACTGGCCGTAGG
>JBATIN010000017.1:0-4625 GCA_049667765.1 Flavobacteriaceae bacterium | reverse complement strand
TCACAATTTCATTCGCCAATGGACCTGGGAACACGCCAAGAATGCTTCATGGACAACAGATGAAGTTGTTTTTTCGCCCCTACCCTATAAAACAGTGAAAAAGAAGGGTAAAGAATTTTATGATGTTTCACAATGGAACGAAGCCTATTTCGAGCGTCTTCGCACACGAATAAAGGAAGCGGGCGATATGGGGATCTATGTTTCCGTGATGCTATTTCAGGGCTGGAGTCATAACCGTTTAGAAACGCCTGGCAGTGATCCTTGGGAGTATCATCCGCTTAACCCTGTCAACAATATAAATGGGGTTGGAAAATCGGTGAAAAACAATGGGTTTGATAATGAAGAAATGGGTACCCTACATTCGCTGAACAATGGTGATTTGCTTGCCCACCAAGAAGCTTATGTAAAAAAAGTAATTCAAACAGTCAACGATCTTGATAATGTGCTGTATGAAATCATCAATGAAGGAGGCACCAAAAAGTGGCAGTACCATATGATCAATTTGGTAAAGGAAATTGAAAAAACGATGCCCAAGCAGCACCCTGTGGGCATGACCCCTTCCGTTGTGGTGAGTCCGCCCATGTTCAATGATGATTTATGGGAAAGTACCGCAGATTGGATATCACCCGCCACCGAGCCCATTGCTTGGATGTACCGGGGCACCGATTATCTACAAGATTATAAAAATGATCCTCCGGCAAATACTGGCGAAAAAGTTGTGCTGCTCGATACAGATCATTTAGGAGGCCACTGGGGCAACTATATGTGGGCATGGAAATCTTTTGTTCGTGGCCATAATCCTATTTTTATGGATTCGTGGGTACCATTGGCAGGCAACTACGATAGACAAAAAAGTGCCGATATCTATTACATCGGCGGGGTAACAAAAAATGATGCGGACCATCCTGATTATGAGCCCTTACGTAAAACCATGGGGCACATTCGTGCCTTGGCAAACCGTATCGATCTAGCAAATATGACACCGCAAGATCAGCTCTGTTCCACACGGTTTTGTTTAGCCAACCCGGGAGAAGAATATGTAGTGTATTTGCCCGAAGGCACCGGAACGCTAGATTTGAGAAGTACAAATGCAGAATTTGAGGTTGAATGGATTTTTCCGGTACTCAATAGAACCATAATAGGCACAGAAACCCTTAAAGGCGGTAGTTATAAGGCCATAGTCGCCCCTTTTACCGGGGCTTCCGTTTTGTATTTGAAGAAGAGGAAATAAACGATCTCGGGACAAGCCGAGAGCCATTAGAAAGAAAAAACATATTGACTTCGAGACGAGCCTACATCACTATTCAATTTTTACAACTGGAATAAATGACACAAAAAGAATTCTCAGCATTGACCGACGAGGAAGTTATGGCAATAAAGAAAAAAGTGAAGAAAACTAAAATAATAAATGCAGTCTTAATAGGTTTTTTAGCAGGAATCATTATATGGAGCGTTGCAAAAAATACGTGGGGAGTTGTCTCGCTAATCCCTTTATTTTTTATTTACAAATTGGTCAACAGATCTAAAGTTGATAAAGAGTTGGAAGAACTTATAAAAACACGGAATCTAGATTGAGTTTTGCTTGTCCAAATACTTTATTATAGCCGCATCCCACCGCTTTTAAAGCCAATAAAATTACTCATTGGAAGAGCTATTGCATTAATTTTACAAAAAGAACTATGCATAAACTTGCCTACATCTTTCTAACAGTACTCTTTTTATTTTCTTGCAGTAAAAATGAAGGCGGCGGTGCTGCACCGAATTACTTTATAAAAGCCAAAATGAACGGCGAACTAACCGAATTCAATTATAACGTAATCGGGCAAAAAGGCTTTGCCGAAGATAATATTATACATCTTGTTTTTGGCGCCCAACTGAATTCTGGGGAATATTTTCCAGCATACGACCTTGAACTTTGGAGTCTTGATGGCAATATTAGCAAAGGTAATTATTCCGAGGCCGATTATAGTATTCAATCCAGATACACACTTGACGGCTTTACTAGATATAACAACTTTTATAATGATGTGGATGATTATGTAATAATGATCACCAGCATGAGTGACACCGAAGTGAGCGGAAAATTTAGCGGCACAATTACCAATGATGATGATGTAGATATTGCCATCACTGAAGGCGAGTTCTTTGTTCCGCTTAAGGATTAAGATGGTCTAATACAAAAAAACAGTCTCTGTACCTTAAGAGGTCAACGGTTTCGTCCATGCTTTACGATTCAAGGCCTATAAATGAAACTGTGTTATTCGTAGCTAAGCAAAGCGGTTTCGGCCGTAGTTTCGGGCAATGTCGTAGTCTTTTTACCATAAATTTGATAAACGATTTGCTGTAAGTCGGGTATTACGGTTTTTGCCAATTTTGAGTTACTGTTCAATAACACACAAATCCCCATATCATCATTCGGAAAAACAGCGATCTCATTTCTAAAATGATTTACGCTACCGCCATGGTGCCATACGGTTTCTTTGGCTTTGGTCGCTTCATCTTCAAATTTATGGATCCGCCAACCCAGTGCATAATGCGATGAAACATGGCCGGGCCAACCTTTGTAATACTTACGGCCAATACTGACATCAACTCTTGGTTCAAAAGCTTCGGCCAAAGCATTTTTATCCATAACCTCAGGGTTATGTCCCAATAAAAATCGCATCCACTTCGCCATATCCATGGCACTGGCATTCACCCCGCCTGCCGCAATGGCGTTATGGTAGCTATCACTCAATTTTGAACTACGCCATCCGCTTCTGCTTCGCACATGTGGAATAGCTACATTTTTAGACCCAGCCAAAATTTCAAAGTCGGTAGTGGCGGTCTGCATATGTAAGGGATCGAAAAAATGGTTTTGAAACAACTCGCCGATTTCTAGACCTGTTGCCTTTTGCATCATTGGTGCGCTAAGAGCGAACATGGCATTTTGATAGCTGTACATAGCCCCGGGGACACTGATCGGTTTCACTTCCTTAAATTTTCCGGCAATTTTATGCAACGAAACTCCCGCATCGACAAGATTGGTAAAACTGTGGTAAGGGGTACCCGAGGTATGTGATAAAATAATGCCCAAGGTGATTTTTTCGGTATTTTTTGTATCGCCCAATTTAAATTCTGGAATAAAATCGCTGACCTTATCGTTCCAGTTCAATTTTCCTTCCGATTTTAGCTCGGCGGCCAATACTCCTGTAAATCCTTTGGAAAGCGATCCTAATCGAAAAATGGTTTCCCCATCGACCCTTGCTTTGGCATCGACGCTTTTTTTACCATAACCTTCAGAGAGCAGAATAGAATCGCCCTGTACGATGCTTACCCCTGCTCCAACAACTTCACCAGATTCAAGGGCCTCTTTAAAATAGGAAGAGACGGCCTCATTGAGTTGTTGTTGCTTTTGGTTATATTGTTTCACCAGAATTGGGTCGACAACCGCTTTTAAAGGAGTTTTAGGCGCCTTGACAGGCAAGTGCTTATTGCCACTTAAGGCCATTAGGGTGAAAAGGGTGAAAATAAAGAGGAGGGTTCCTACCAGTAGTTTAATTCGCCGCATGGTTTAGGTTTGTTTCAATTTGGGGTCGTGTGGTTAAATTTAGAATCTAGCCATTTAATAAACGACTTATTTTCGTTAATATTTTACTATTTTCTTGGTACTTTATAGATTTACCCGTTTTTAATTAACTGCAGCCTGTAAGATCTATGCCCAAAACCGAATACCGCATTTACGTCGTTGAACTCTCAAAAAAAGTTTTTTCTGAAAACAGGAAATTTAGGGAAGCCAATCCGCAATTTAACGGGGTGCTCGAATGTTTGTATGTGGGCATGACCAGTAAATCGCCAAAGGAGCGATTTGAACAGCATAAAAAAGGTACATTGAGCAAAAAAGGAGTCGACTTGTCTTCGAGCATCGTAAAAAAATACGGCTCGTATTTAAGACCTAGCTTGTATAATCATATCAAACCCTTAGCCACAAGGGCCGAAGCCCTAAAAATGGAAGAAGTTTTAGCCTTGGAACTGCGTAGAAAACGATATGCGGTTTGGTTCAATTAAGCGCGAGTACGTCTCGCCAAGCGCAGTCAAGAACTACAAAACGTCTCAACTCCACTCGACATAACAACCCTTTTATTTGCTGAGATACATCTTTCTTCTTGCGTATAGGTTGTAGAATTCATCATCCTTCAAACTATCGATGAATAGAATGCTCTCCCCGGTACTTTTCATTTCAGGACCCAAATTCTTGTTTACGTTAGGAAACTTATTGAACGAGAACACCGGCTGCTTAATTGCAAAACCTTCCAATTGAGGATTGAACTCAAAGTCTTTTACCTTTTTCTCGCCCAACATTACCTTGGTGGCATAATTCACATAAGGTTCTTTATAGGCTTTAGAAATAAAAGGCACGGTACGCGAAGCCCTAGGGTTGGCCTCTATGATATAGACGATATCGTCTTTAATGGCAAACTGTATGTTGATAAGACCCACGGTATTTAGTGCCAAAGCAATTTTTTTGGTATGGTCCTTTATCTGTTGCATCACGAACTCGCCCAGGTTAAACGGAGGAAGCGTCGCATTAGAATCGCCAGAATGTATGCCACAGGGTTCTATATGTTCCATAATACCGATGATAT
>JBATIN010000016.1:0-1723 GCA_049667765.1 Flavobacteriaceae bacterium | reverse complement strand
CCCTAGGCCTTAAACAATTGCCAGACGGAAAATTTCAACCTCCCATGAAGTTGAACTGTGTGGAAGAGCAATTTCAAAAATCGGTGACAGAGAAGTTTGATGATGGGCGTTTGATCACTATAGGGCGAACTGCACACATCACTGATCCCGAAGCCACTTTTGAAGGCCGGGGAACCTGCCAGAACAGAGATCGCTGTTGGAGAGGCTGCCCTTTTGGAGGATATTTTAGCAGTAACTCATCAACGCTTCCAGCCGCCGAACGCACCGGTAACATGACCTTGAGACCACATTCTATAGTATATGAAGTCGTCTATGACGATACCACAAAAAAAGCAACGGGGGTCAAAGTTATTGATGCCGAAACCAATGAAAAATTAGAATTTAAGGCCAAGGTCATTTTCTTATGTGCCTCGGCAATGGCTTCGGTAGGCATTTTAATGCAATCGAAATCAGAGCGGTTTCCAAACGGTCTAGGCAATGATTCTGATGCCTTGGGAAGAGGTATTATGGACCATCATTATAAATTAGGCGCCCGAGCAAAGGTCGATGGGCATTTAGATAAATATTACAAAGGCCGTAGGGCCAATGGGTTTTATATTCCGCGCTTTGTAAACATAGACGAGAAGACCAAACGTGAAGGTTATTTGCGTGGCTTCGGGTATCAAGGCACTGCCAGTCGTGGCGATTGGTCGGAAGCCGTTGCAGAAATGGAATACGGAAAAAGTCTTAAGGAAGAAATTCTAAAGCCTGGTCATTGGGAAATTGGGGTAACCGGTTTTGGTGAATTCTTGCCTTATGATGATAATAGGGTCACTTTGAGTCCCACTGAAAAAGACAAATGGGGACTACCGCAACTCGCCTTTGACGTTGAATTTAAAGAAAACGAAATGAACATGCGTAAAGATATCAAAGCCGAAATTGTTGACATGTTCAATGCCGCCGGGTTCAAAGATGTAGAACCTTACGAAGAACCTTCAGGACCAGGCTTGGGTATACACGAAATGGGCGGGGCTAGAATGGGCCATAGTGCTAAAACCTCCATTCTTAATAAACACAACCAAGTACATACCGTACCTAATGTATATGTTACCGATGGTGCTTTTATGACCTCGTCAAGTTGTGTGAACCCTTCATTGACCTATATGGCATTTACCGCAAGGGCGGCCAACCACGCAGCAAAAGAATTTAAAGCGGGTAGGTTTGCATAATAATACCCAACCCCTAATCGTTTAACTTAGGCAATGTACCCTCAATGGTGATCTATGGGCTGCTTGCCGCTCAATTTTTAGTTCAAACGGTTCTTGATCTAGGCCAACGATATCGCCGATCTTATCACCAGAACCAACAAAAACGTACCTGTGAAATACATTGATAACGCTTCGGCCCGAAACTTATGGGGAGATTATTTAGACAAACATCTTGAGCACGCTTTTGTTGATACGCCCCGTACTATCTGCTTTTGCGACAATGAAGCAGATGCCAACGAATGTGCACGATTGGTCAAGCAAGGGGTCAAAAAAGCTAACTCCGATTCTCTTTTGGGCATTCAACACCGTAATGAACCCTTACCGAAAATCGGTGATTTTATGATCATTACGGATTGGGAAGGCAATGCACAGAGCATTGTCAGGTTTACCAAAGTACGTTTAAAACCGTTTTTTAGCATAACGTCAGAACACGCCCAACAGGAAGGGGAAGGCGACAAATCACTCGAGTACTGGAA
>JBATIN010000015.1:0-4091 GCA_049667765.1 Flavobacteriaceae bacterium | reverse complement strand
AGACCAACCTTTGCACTGTACTTGTACCGAAGTGTAGGCGCGATTCGCATTTTCCAGTCGTTTTAGCAAATGGGCTAAAAGGGTGAGTGGGTTTTCGGCTACCCAACCTGCATCTAAAAGTACTTTTTCGCAGAAAGTGGCCCAGCCTTCAATATAGGTACCGTAAGGGAATAATAATCGTATAGGATGTGGTGTTTTCCTGCTGATCTTCAGCTGCATATAATGCCCTGGGAACAATTCGTGAATTACGATCATTCGATTGAATGGACGATTAAAGGAAGCCCAAAAATCGATTTGTTCCTGGAGGGGAAGCGTATCGGGAATGGAAGGTAAATTGAGCGTCGTCATAGGATCGGGATCAAAGGGTGGCGCACTTTCTACCCAACCAATGCGTGCGGCAGGCCCCGCGCTTTCAGGAGCAGTAACAATGTTCAGTGTCTGGTTCTTGGGAAGCGTAGCGATGTTATGTTCGGCAATGAATTGGACCGCGGCTTTCGATAACCCGTTCCAGAATTGAAGATAATCGGCAGCGTTCAGCGGCGCATCTTTTTCCATATCCGTCAAGACCCTTAAGGTCAGTGTATTACCGTCTTCAGGTATCGGGTTCTTTGGATAGGCTGCTTTTAGATACTTTTTGGATACTTCTACCATAAGGTTACGGACCGTTTCAATTTCCTGTAAGGCCTTGCTGGAAAGTTCTTCAGGGGTCAATTCGCTGTCGGTATATAATTTTAATCTTCGGGCATATTCGTCTCGTCCAAGAATTTGTGAAGCGATTTTGGTATTTGGCTGTAAGGTGGATTCTGAAAATGCAATTAGCTTTTCTAAACCGTTTATCGCGTCTTGCAACTGGGTATCGAAGTTTTCACATTTGTTGAAATGTAAGTCATTTTCGATCCTATGCACAAGGTCGTTTTGGTAGTAATCCAAGGTGGATTTTAATTGTACAATGCCTTTTTCCAAATTATCTTCCGAGACTTGGGTCAAGTTGGTTTGTGCGGCATCACAGAGTTGGCGTACGGCATCGAACCTTTCGCAGATCAATTTGCTTTTTTCATTTCCCACAAGGTAATCGGCCTTCAAGAACGGTTCTAGACTTTCGGCAATAGCCGAACTATACAAGGTCAATGAGCTTGTTTGGATAGCTAATGTAGTCCATGTATCTATTTCAGATTGTACCTGCACCCTAAGTAAACGGGCATCGATATGGTTGATTTCTTCATGTTTGACATTTGATAATTGTTGAAAGGTTTTTTCATTGTAAGCCACCCAATCGGCTATCCTCCTTGCGGAAAAATCCTCATACCGAAAAACCGAGGCATGCATGCCATTTTCAAGGGCTTTGGAAGGATAGAATTGTTTCCACTGCTCAATATATTGTTCCCCAAGGTCTTGCGAAAACGTATAACTTCCAAGAAATAAAAACAGAAATAGTTGAACCAGTTTATGTGCCATGCTAAAAATACCTTCGTGGTTTTTTGAGAAAGATAGCAATTAATCTGAAAAAGCCGGTATTTAAAACCCGACTGTACGCTGTATCTTAGCGGTATGAAAAACGATAGAATACGCAATATTGAGAAAACCCTGCTTTCCGATAATTGGTATACCTTGAACAAGTTCACTTTCGAATACCAAAAAGACGATGGCACCTGGGAAACGCAACATCGCGAGGCCTATGACCGAGGTAACGGGGCGGCTATCCTTTTGTATAACAAAAAGAAGGGTACCGTCGTCTTGACCCGTCAATTTCGAATGCCCACTTTCGTGAACGGAAACGAAGATGGAATGATGATTGAAGTCTGCGCCGGACTTTTAGATGGCGACAACCCCGAGGCCTGCATCAAAAAAGAGGTGGAGGAAGAAACCGGGTATAAAATAGACCAGGTAAAGCGTGTATTTGAAACCTATATGTCGCCTGGTTCGGTGACCGAAATTCTGTATTTATTTGTTGGGGCCTATGAAGACCGTATGAAAGTAGGAGAGGGGGGAGGTGCCGAAGATGAGACCGAGAATATTGAAGTGATGGAAATTGATTTTGCCCAAGCTTTGGAAATGATGGCTTCCGGTAAAATTAAAGATGCCAAAACAATTGTTTTGTTACAGTATGCGCAGATTAACAAGTTAATCTGATGGTTCCAATTTACAAGCACCAAATTCCAAAGTTTATTTTTAATAAGAGGTAACTAATATTCGAAACAAATGTCCTCTTGAGGGGACTATAGGGGTGTTGTTGAAATGATTTCAAAAGTTGATTCATTAATCAGTAACGTTCCCGTATTTCTTCAAAAATCGCCTGCATCTGCTCTTTAACTTCTGCGTTTGGCATCATAAAATGATTGTTCATAAAGCTGAAAATCAAGGTTTTACCCGATTTGGTCAACAGGTAACCACTTAAACAGTAGGTGTTGCCCAAACTTCCCGATTTTGCATAGATATAAGGAGTTTCATCGCCGTACCATTGTTTCAAGGTTCCGTTGGCACCACCGGCAGGGAAAAAGTGCAATAGGCGTGCCCTGGGTATTTCAGCATACATTTTTGACAAGACCTGTACGATGGATTCCGGTGTAAATAGATTGTAACGTGAAAGTCCCGAGCCATCTACCCATTTCGGAAATTGCTTTAGATCGGCCAAATGGTTTTTGAACATATAATCTTTAGTGTTCACAAAGTTCATGGTATCTGATTGTGCCAAGGCAGCCAGCATCATTAGCTGTTCGGCCAGAAAATTATCACTTTGGTGCATCATCCGTCGTAATACCGAATCGGTGTTCGCGCCATAAAGGATCGTTTTTTCTCCCTCCGGCATTTTAGTGGCCATCGCTATCTTTTTGTTCAACACCAACTCCAGCAACTTTTGGGTTTGTGAAGGCGATGTTCTAAACGGAATTTCAAGGGTATCTTTTCTGACGTTGGAAAAATAGAAGGTATTTTTTTCAGCATCGCGTTGGGAGTGATATGCGATAGGAACTACGCTATCTATAAAATATTCGGGCACTACCTTTCTTTCGGGTTCATTGTGTAGGGTAACCACATTGCCATATAAAGGAAAACTGCCTCTTTCTGGTTGATAATAATAGGGATAATCGTCCCAGGCCCAACCAGGACCGTATTTTTCATCTTTAAAATTTTCGAGGCTAAGGGCGATCCGGTCTTGACTTTTTAGAAATGAGATTGCCGTAGTATCGTTAAAATAGGGGTGTAGCGTGGTAGGGTCGCCCGTACCTTGAATAAAAAGAGTGTCGTTTTTATTGATATATACTAATGTGGGAATGCTTTCAGGCAGCATGTTCAATGCGGTGAACAAGGTGAAAATTTTGGTATTACTGGCGGGGGTAAAATATTTTTGGGCATTTAGTTTATAGAGCGTATCCTTTTTTTCGGGGTCAACAAGCACAAATCCTGTAAATTGATTTTCAAAAAAGGGAATATCCAAGGTTTTGGATATTTCTTTTCGAGTGCGTTTCATTGCACTAGCACAACTGACGAGCAATACTATTACCAATATCATAACAAGTTTCTGCTTGAAATGTTTTTCATTTATAAATCTGCCCATTCTATATCTAATTTGTGATTTAACACGAATTTATCGAATTTTTAACGTGCATCTTGCAATATTATATGCCTTTTGATGGTTAACTTTACAATATTAGATAACAACTAATCTTAATCTAAAACATTTTGGAATATGGCTGGAGCAATGCTTGAGTATACCAAAACGGTACTTAAAAAAGTGAGTTTTGATACAAAGTTATTTTGTAAGGAACTTAAAAAGGCAGTATCTCGTTTACTGCCCGACGAAATTGAAGAATTGAAACAATGGCTACTTCAATTTATTAACGATAAGCCAGAACTACAACAAAGCCTTGTTTATTTGAAGGCCTAGAAAAATGCCCCTGTATCATACGGGGGCATTTTTTTTACAATTTTTAAGTCATTTGTTTCTAATGAAAAGAATTGCCTCTATAGGGCTTTTTAACCTCAAATTGAGCTTTTCTTCGATAATCGAGATTTAAAAGATCCGAGGCTTGTCTCGAAAGTAAATTGTTTTTTCTTTTAATTGCTACGTAAGTTTGCATAGAGGGATTTTACAT
>JBATIN010000014.1:0-2902 GCA_049667765.1 Flavobacteriaceae bacterium | reverse complement strand
CATCTACTACGGTTAATCGATGAAAGGCATAAACGACTGGTATTTCAGTTTAAGGAAGTAATCCCCTAAGTCACTAGAAGGAATTATGTATTTTTAAGACGTAGTGGTACTTTGAGTTTTAAGAATTTCATTCTTTTCCATCTTCGTCTCCTTTAGCATTACGTCCTTTTTCACTTTAAATAGTTTTTCTTATTTATCTTCAATGTAGCTGTTTCTTGATATCAGAATTGTTTTTGACATGAACATGTTTATTTTTGCCAAAAATAAAAATAGATGAACGTATTGATACTTGGTGCTGGCGGTCGCGAACATACCTTGGCGTGGAAACTTAAGCAAAGCGCAAAACTTACCCAATTGTTTGTAGCACCGGGCAATGCGGGTACGTCCAGTATCGCAACAAACATACCGATTGGTGTAAACGACTTTTTCGCGTTAAAGAATTCCGTTCTCGAACATCAGATTAAAATGGTAGTTGTTGGCCCTGAAGACCCATTGGTAAATGGAGTACACGATTTTTTCTTAAATGACGAAAGCCTTTGCGATATTCCGGTAATAGGCCCACAAAAAGCAGCCGCGGCTCTTGAAGGAAGTAAAGAGTTTGCTAAAGAATTCATGCTGCGGCATGCTATACCTACAGCCGCGTATCAAAGTTTTACGGCCGAAACCTTGACGCATGGATACGCCTTTCTCGAAACTATGAAAGCTCCCTATGTCTTAAAAGCCGATGGTCTAGCCGCTGGCAAAGGAGTTCTGATTCTAAATAGTTTACAAGAAGCCAAGAATGAACTTAAAACGATGCTGGTGGGCGCTAAATTCGGTGCCGCAAGTACCACTGTAGTGATCGAAGAGTTTTTGGCGGGCATTGAGTTAAGCGTTTTTGTGCTAACCGATGGAAAAGGGTACAAAGTGTTACCCACGGCAAAAGACTATAAACGGATAGGAGAAGGCGACACCGGTCTCAATACGGGCGGTATGGGCGCCATTTCGCCGGTTCCATTTGCAGATAAGCTGTTTATGGCTAAGATACACGAGCGAATCGTTAAACCTACCGTAGAAGGGCTTAAAATGGATAATCTGCCCTACAAAGGTTTTATTTTTATCGGTTTGATTAAAGTTGGCGATGACCCGTTCGTTATCGAGTATAATGTCCGTCTTGGAGACCCAGAAACCGAAGTGGTCATTCCTCGTATAAAAAATGATTTGCTTGATGTCTTTCAGGCAGTGGCCAATCAAACCTTAGATGGTGTAGATCTTCAAATCGATGATCGCACAGTAACCACGGTAATGATGGTGTCGGGCGGGTATCCTGGAGACTATGAAAAAGGCAAGGAAATTACCGGTTTCGAGAATATATCCGAATCGATGGTGTTTCATGCGGGCACAAAACTGAAAGAAGGTCGAGTACTTACCAACGGAGGCAGGGTTTTGGCGGTTTCTTCGTATGGAACGGATTTCAGGGAAGCACTAAAAAAATCCTATAAAAACATAGAAAAACTACATTTTGATAGGATGAACTATCGTACTGATATTGGCTTCGACCTCTAAGGATTCCGTTAATTCTATAGACGAAAATCAAAACGCCTTAAGATAAAAGGCTCGGTTCGGCCTTTACAGATAAGAATGTGAGGTAATGCTTTTATCTTCCTCGCCATTGTCATTGAATTTCTTCAATTGAAGCATCCAGTAGATAAAAGCGGTAAAACCTATAAGTGCCAATAGCCAGTTGAACGCGTTTGCACCCCACCAGCTATCCATAAATCGCAGCATGTCGAATGGTGCGAAAAGAACATTAACGAATAAATCTTCAATACCTTCAAAAAGAGAACGCCACATATGTTTTATTTTTATTTTGGTCGCTTTTATAAAAAGCACCACTAACCGCCATTGTCTATCGGCAACTTAGTTATATTTGTGCTACAAAAGTATAAAATCCTAAGATGATTTCAAGCATTTTTGGCAAAACAAAACCGATTAACCATATCATTGTTTTGACATTTTTGTTCATTTTTTATTGGGTAGTTCATTTTTTGGGCGTGGATCAAACCAAAGCTACCCATCAACTCCCTTTAAAAACAATTGTATTGGCAGTCTTGCTTGGAAGTGTTTTTTTAGGCAATTTTATTGTACTGCGCAACAAAATGACCGGTGCTAATTCGTATGCCATGCTGGTCTATGCTTTATTGATGGTCGTTTTTCCGGAAACATTGACCGATGACCGGGCAATACTTTGTACTTTCTTTCTTCTATTGGCGACTCGACGATTAATTACTATCCGATCACTCAAGAATATTAAACTCAAAATCTTTGATGCAACCCTTTGGGTCCTGATTTCGAGTTTGTTTTACGAATGGGCCTTGCTATACCTGTTACTCGTATTTGCCGCCGTTTACATTTATGAACCCAAGAATATTAAAAATTGGCTTGTTCCAATTTCTGGCTTTTTTAGCTTTTTCATGGTTCTTTATGGGGTTTTGATAGTAGCAGGGAATACTGCGTTTATTTCAGAACATTACCAATTTCAATTAAGTTTTAATGTTTCCTACTTTTTGCATTGGGGCAACAGCTCTAAACTCACGCTTTATATTCTTTTGGTCTTGATTACCACGGTATATTCTTTTCTTAAGCTCGGGAAATCGGGGTTAGGTAAGATTGTAACCATGCGATTGGTTGTTTTGTCTTTTGTGCTCGGCATTATCTTAAAAATGCTGGTTTCTAACCCTGGGTACGACCCATTAATGGTTACTTTTTTTCCGGCAAGTATATTTATAGCGAATTATATAGAATCTATCAATAAAGCGAATATTAAAGAAGTGGTATTAATGGTAACAATAGTACTGCCGTTTTTGATCTTTATAACCGGCCTTTTTATATAGCAAATATTGGGTATCTTTGACTTAAAATC
>JBATIN010000013.1:0-2159 GCA_049667765.1 Flavobacteriaceae bacterium | reverse complement strand
GCATATTTTTACATTGTTTAGGATTATCGACCAGAGTCCGACCCTTAAAAAAGCAAATTCAGAGTGGTATCAAGAAAACCTCAACTGGGCGATCAAAAATGTTTGGGACCGATACGAGAATCAAGGCATGCAGAACTTCATTTATCGTGAAAACCCTTATATGACCAGCCATTGGGGAAGAATAGCCATGGAGCTTTATATCATTACCAAACAACAAAAATATCTTGATGTTTTTGAAAACATAAGTTATAAAGGCATTCCTACCCCGTTACAAAACGGCCAAAGCATTCGAAATAGGTTTAAAACAAATTCGGCTAAGGCCACGGCGCTTGATTTTTCACCCAATTGGACCAGGACAGCAACCGAAACCACCGACTGTGGCCATTTTGCAGATATCGTCACTTTTATAAGCAATGCCATAGAAAATAGAATGTACTGGCATACCCAAATGGAATATGTGGTGCCCGGGATTATTTCAACCTATCAAGATGTGGTATGGGATAATAGACCAAACATGACCGGCTCAGGGTTTTTAGACGGTACCAGCGATGAAGAATTATATGCAGGCTACGGAAGAACCGCCATAAGTCAAGGGGCGCAAGTTAATTTTGGAAGGTTCGATGAAAATTTTCAAGAGCTGCTTGAAAAATATTACACCCCATCGGCCGACACCTTCAACAAGGTAATGCTAGCAGGTATTCTATTAAACAACCGGGTAATCTTAAATAACGGGAAGCCGGCATACCCTGAAACGTATTTTTATTCCGAAAAATAATTGCTCCTTGGTTTTAAAGATCAAAGCGCATCATCCAATCCATTTGTTTGTCTTTTCCAATATAGTAAGGATGCATCCCAAATTTTGAAAATCCGTTTTTTTCGTAAAAGGTTATGGCTTTAGTATTTTTTTCCCAAACGCCTAGCCAAATGAATTCTTTTTTTGCTTCGGCTGCTATTTTCTTAATTTCATCTAGCATCCACTGCCCTATTTTTTGGCCTTGAAATTCTTGAAGTACGTATATACGTTCTAGTTCCAGAGCTTCGGGAAGTTTAAGATCCGTCTGTGCGGTATGCTGGTTCAGCTTAAAATAGGCAGCCGGTCGGGCATTAGAAGTAACCAAATAGAAATCTGAGTTTTCATTCAAGAGTTCCTCCTTAAGTTTTGAACGGTCAAAAGCAGTTTCGATATAGGTTTTAAAATCTTGCGGATCATTGTCTTTTTTAAAGGCATCACTAAAGGTCGTTTTTGAGATATTTACCAAAGTATCTATAGAATCTTCGGTAAACTCTTGAAGTCTTAACTGCATACTATTTATGTATACCTGCTAAAATACTAAAAACAAAAGAGCCATGCTTTGGGGAACATGGCTCTTTCTCAATTCTTGATCAGCAACTATAGCATAAATAGCTTTCGCATGAGCAGTACAAAACCGCTAAAATAATCGTTCTTATAAACTTGAATTTCTTTTTGTGCTGAAACTTGGTTCATTTGGGCTTCCATACTTGTAGGTTTACTAAATTTTTGACTTTATTTTGTTCGGCAGATTTGGGAATAATTTATAATTACATGATAAAAGTAGTGTAAAAGGCTGGTTGATCTAAATTATTGTTGTGAAGCGGTACGATCTTGTTGTGAAAAATATGAACGGTAAAAATCATCGATAAACAACATCGATGAACGACATTTACGATCAAACTTAAGTGTGCAATTCAATGACAAAATCTGGAAAAGACAACAAAATGGAAAGTACTATTTGTCGGTTGAATGTGTACGAATATAATCCTAAGATTTCCTAAACCCTTTTTTAGACACAATATCGGTTCTTGCGATCGGGGGCTTTGCGTCTTCAAATCACCATCTCAGGAACATCGCCCTTTACAATCAAATTACCTTCTGTAGCCTTTTTTATTTCTTCAACAGATACGCTCGGGGCTCTTTCTAACAAGAGAAAACCTTCCGGGACGACTTCGAGCACCGCGAGATTGGTCACTATTTTTTTAACGCAGCCCACTCCTGTCAAAGGCAGAGTACATCTTTTTAGAAGCTTAGATTCTCCTTCTCGGTTGGTATGCATCATGGCTACGATAATGTTTTCCGCGGAGGCTACCAAATCCATAGCGCCCCCCATACCTTTTACCATTTTGCCGGGAATTTTCCAATT
>JBATIN010000012.1:0-8401 GCA_049667765.1 Flavobacteriaceae bacterium | reverse complement strand
ATCAGAAGGAGATTGCATTAAGCATATAAGTGAGAGCAGGTATTATAACATGCCTATGGAAAACCATAAGATCGAGGAATATATGGTTACGAATGTCGAGACCATTGATGGTGAAATGAACATCTTTGATGCGGCCAATAAATTTTTACAAGATAAGCGTCGCCGATTTCCTATTGTCAAAGACGGGGTACTTGTAGGCCAGATTTCACAAAAGGATATTCTGAAAGCGACCGTAAAATTGAAATCTCAAAGTTGGGGAAAAGACTAGCCCAACAGAAATGTATTCTAGATTCAATAAAAAAGGCCTCCTAAAAAGGAGGCCTTTTTTTCAAAATATTGTATAAATACTATTCGCTAATACCCGTAATCTCTAAGTCGAATATGGTTTCAGAATTTGGGGGAATGGGTCCCGCACCCTGAGCTCCCCAACCTAAATGCGGTGGTAAGAAGATACGTAGTTTATCACCTACTTTCATGGTCAACAAGGCTTCTCTAAACCCGGCGACCAATCTTGATTCTGCAGAATATTCCATAGGAGTAGCTTCGTAGCCTCCTTGCATTTTTCTTTGCTCTTCGTACATTCCGTTTTGTTTGGCAATTTCTTCATAGTTGCTATCGAACAAGGTGCCGTCGGCCAAGAAACCTGCGTAATAGACGTTTACAATTTGCCCGAGTTTGGGCTTTTCGCCCGTACCTTCTTTGAGTTTGAGAATTTTGAGTCCCGATGGTAACGAATCGGCTTCTGCTTTTTGGGCGGCCAATTCTGCGGCTTGTGCAGCTTTTATTTTTTCGGCAGCGGCTATTTTCTCTTTTTCTTCGGTGAAATAATCGCTCATGACTTTAAGGGCATCGAATTGTTTTGCTTCCTTACCATTTCTAATAATGTCGACTTTTTCCATGACAACAGCTTCTAAAGGGCGATTCACGGTTGCGCCTTCGGTTGAAACTGCTACGTTCGCTATCGAGTCTACGATAGTAAGTCCTTCTACAACTTTGCCAAAAACAGTATGTTTGCCGTTAAGCCATGGAGTTTCTTTGTGGGTGATAAAGAATTGACTTCCGTTCGTGTTAGGAGGCCCAGGATTTGCCATAGAAACAATACCCGCACCGTCATGCATTAAAGAATCGTGTATCTCATCTTTGAACTTATAGCCCGGTCCTCCCATGCCAACTCCCATGGGGTCGCCTGTCTGAATCATAAAATCTTTCATGACCCTGTGAAAAATAAGTCCGTCAAAATATTTTTTTCCTTTTAGGCTGTCGCTCACAAAGGTACTGGTACCTTCGGCCAAGGTCACAAAATTGGCCACGGTAACCGGGGTCTTTTCTTGTTCTAACTTTATAATGATTTCGCCTTTATTGGTTGTAATATCGGCAAAAAGGCCATCGCCTAAGTCGCTGTGCTGGCTAGATTTGCAGGCCGATAATACCATGGACATGGTCATTAATAGTACATAAGCTTTTTTCATGCTTTTTTGAATTTTAATTTTGGATACTGTCTTTTTGTTTTTCAATTTTAAAAATCGTAATGGTCGATCGCAAGGGTACATTTACCCCAATTCGATCATTGTCCCCTTGATACCCAAATGCTATGGACGAGGGATATAAAAAGGTAGCGGTCTCATTTTCTTTTAGCAGCTTAACGCTATTTCGTAGTCCCTGAAAAAGTTCTTGTTTGTCTACCTTATATTTAATGACCCCAATGTCATCATGAGAATAGAGGGTGTCGTTATTGAACCCCATGATATTATAGGTCATGGTCACCAAATCATCCGGTTGCGGAGTGTAATCGCTGCTTTCGTTTTGCTTTTGGTAATAATACCATGACCCACTGGAACTAGGTTCGTATAAGTGTAACGAATCGTTTGTGATGAAAGTTTGGATCAATTTTTCTTCTGCGGCCAAAAGTTTTTTGTTGCGTTCTATATCGCCACCAAAATAGGTGCTTGTTTTAACCTTTACCGGTTTGCGTGGTTCTGGCCCGTCACAACCTGCGATACTCAATACAATAGCAAAAAGGAACAACTTTTTCATGCGTTTAGTTTGTCTTGGTAGTGTTTTAAGAGAGAGGTGAAATAATCAGTGGTTTCTTGCATAGAAACATCGCTTCTTCCTCCGGCGGCATTCTCGTGCCCACCTCCATTGAAATGGTCACGCGCAAATTCGTTTACCGAAAAATCTCCCTCCGAGCGGAAGGATATTTTTATAATCCCGTCTTCCCTGTTTTCAATAAAGATGACTGCGAAGCGTATGCCTTCTAAAGTTAGTCCGTAATTCACAAAGCCTTCTGTATCGCCCTTTTGATAATTACAGGCTTCGAGTTCATCTTGGGTCAAGGTAATATATGCTGTGTGGTATTTTTCTAATATGACCATATTCTTCAGGGCGCATCCCAAAAGGTGCAATCTGCTCGGCGTATTGGTGTCGTAAACCAGATTATGTATTTTGGTGTTCTCTGCACCTTTGTTGATCAGGTCGGCAATAATGCTATGGGTTCTACTTGTGGTCGACGAATATTTAAATGAACCGGTATCGGTCATAATACCCGTATACAAGCAGTTCGCTATTGCCGGGGTTATGTTGTCAAGATTACCTAAAAATTCAATAAAATTATAGACCATTTCGCAGGTAGAGCTCATCTCTACATCTGAATACATGATAGTGGCATAATCGTCCGGGGCTTGGTGGTGGTCGATCATCACAAAAGTGCCGTCTTTTTTTTCTAGGATATCTTGTAATTGCCCAATACGGCCAAGGTGATTAAAGTCTAAAGTGAATATTACAGTGGCGTTGTCAATGGCCTCCCTAGCCTGTGAATTCTCTTTTTCAAAATTCAGGATCTGCTCGTTGCCGGGCATCCATTTTAAGAATTTCGGATAATCGTTCGGCGATACGATAACGGCTTCTTGGCCCCTGTTCATCAGGTAATGCCATAAGGCCAAAGTTGAGCCAATAGCGTCGCCATCAGGGTTTTTATGGGGTACGATGACTATTTTTTGTGGTGCCGAAAGCAAATCTTTTACAGCCTGTATTTCCTCAAAATTCATGCGGGCAAAGATACAATTTTAAATAGGTTATCACTTATTTTTGTTGAAGATGATATTTTTAGTTTATGAGACATTTATTTCTTATTGCCAGTTTGTTACTTTTAATTTCCGCTTGTAAATCTTTGGATAAGCCTGCTCCAAAAACAGTAGTATCCAACGAGAAGAGTGATTTTACCCTAGCTTTTGGTTCCTGTAATAAAGTAGAAATCGAGAACCCATTATGGGACGATATACTCGGAACAAAACCGGATGTTTGGATCTGGGGCGGCGATAATATTTATGCCGATACCGACGACATGAAAAAGCTTAGGGCCATGTACTTGGCACAGCAACAACGGCCCGGTTATGTCACCCTGAAAAAATCGGTACCTGTGATTGGCACTTGGGACGATCATGACTACGGACTTAACGATGGAGGGGTGGAGTTCTCGGCAAAAAAGTTAAGCCAGCAAGCCTTTCTTGATTTTTTACAAGTGCCACTTGATAGTCCCAGACGCGCACAAGAAGGGGTGTATGCCGCGCATGAGTACCATACCGAGAAAGGAAAAATAAAGGTATTGGTGCTTGATACCCGTTATTTTAGGACGGCACTTACTCCCGATTTGGAAACGAAGAAGCGTACGAAGCCAAATCAATACGGAGAAGGTACAGTGCTAGGGGAGCAGCAATGGCGGTGGTTGGAAACAGAATTGAAACAGTCGAATGCAGACTTTAACATTATCGTTAGCAGTATTCAAGTGTTATCCAATGAGCACGGTTTTGAATGCTGGGGCAATTTTCCGCATGAAGTTGATAAACTTGAAAAGATGATTGCAGCCTCGAAAGCAAGGGGAGTGATCATTTTATCGGGAGATCGCCATATTTCGGAGTTTTCAAAAACTGAAGTATTAGGGCTTGCCTATCCCTTAATCGATTTTACAAGTAGCGGATTGACGCATGCCTATAGTGATTTCAGTGGTGAACCTAATCCGTTTAGAATAGGGGAAGTCGTTTTTACGGAGAGTTTTGGCCTGTTGCGGTTTGACTTTGAGAAAAAACAAGTTGATTTTAAGATCATTGGTGACGGGGGCGTTTTGCTGCAACATATCAAACAGACCTATTAAATCTTGCCGATTATGGAATAAACCGTATTTTTGCGCAAAATTTTTTTAGCATGACGAAAATAAGAACAAACAGAACATTTACAATGATCAAGCCCGATGCGGTTGAAAATGGACACATTGGTTCCATTTTGGAGAAGATCACTTCGGCCGGTTTTAAGATCGTTGCCATGAAATATACGCAATTAAGTACTCGCGATGCCCAAGAGTTTTATGCCATTCATAAAGAACGTCCGTTTTATGGAGAATTGGTAGAATTCATGTCTCGAGGCCCTATTGTGCCCGCAATTCTTGAAAAAGAGAATGCTGTGGAAGATTTTCGTGCCCTGATCGGTGCCACCAACCCAGCAGAAGCTGCCGAAGGTACTATTCGTAAACTGTTTGCCAAAGATATAGGCGAAAACGCCATTCACGGATCTGACAGTGACGAAAATGCCGCCATAGAAGGGGCTTTTCATTTTTCAGGAAGGGAAATATATTAGGTTAGGGGCAAACCCCGATACCGTTAATATGCCCGGCAACTTTTAGGTTGTCGGGCTTTTTTGTTTGAAGAAGCATGCTCAGTGCACGATGAAGAAAACTATTTTATACTTTGAACCTGTCACCCTGAGCGAAGTCTAAGGGTTGAACCTTTAACCTTGAGACCTACCTGAGTACCAACTTCTTTACCAATTCCTTCCCCATCTCTTCATTGATCATTTTTATGATCTTTGACTTTCCATGACTCAGTTCTTCGCGAAGCACGGAAGAAGAAAGCGCAACAAAAAGGGTATCACCGCGCAGTTCAACGGATGTGGTATAATTGTTTGCCCCATTGCCCATTAGGCTGGCCCAAACTTCCCGTACATTAACCTTGTCAATGCCCTTTTGAAGTTTGTTGGTTTTGATGAATTCTTGCAAGGCATCGCTTAAAGGAATTCCGTTTTCTTTTCGTTTAGCCATTAGTTTTCAATCTTTATTGGGGTAAATCGTTTATAAAAATAAACCAATCCTTCTTCATTTCGTACGGCGAAATTGTCTTTAGAGACTTCCAGTAGCACTTCTGACCAAGCGCTTAATTCATTTTTATACTCCAGTACAAATACCGATTCGTTTTCAGAAATGATAAACGGTTGGGCATCATCGGAAACTTCATAAGAACCGTTGAATTTAGGTTGTGCCTTTTTTCGGTATCCTTTTTTGTTCTCAACTTTTATAAAGTCAACATTGGTGCTTACCTTATATTCTTTTTTGTTGCCATCGGGAAACTCCACATGGTCAATTTCCCAATACCCGTTTAAATTATTGAGGTCCTCCGCGGTAGGGGAATCAGAGCATCCTACCAGAATCAAGAATAAAAGAAGTACTCGTTGTGATTTCAAATTTTAGAATTTTAATTCAATTTATTAAGGGCCAAGGGCCAAGGGCCAAGAGCCAAGAGCCAAGAGCCAACTTACTCCAATTTAAAGATCTTATACGATTGATGTATTTTTTTGACTATCTGTTCGGTACGTTCGGCATGGGTATCACTGATAAAGATCTGTCCAAAATTTTCATTGTCGACCAAGGCGATAATATGGCTTACCCGGTTCTCATCTAACTTATCAAAAATATCGTCTAAAAGCAATATTGGCGTGGTATTGGCAATTGTCTTAATAAAATGGAACTGAGCAAATTTCAAAGCGATCAAAAAAGATTTCTGTTGGCCTTGACTGCCGAATTTTTTAATAGGGTGGCCCGAAATCTCAAAGCTGAGGTCGTCCTTATGAATACCTACACTCGTGTACTGTAAGGCCCTGTCGCGCTCTAAGTTGTTCTGCAGCAGATGCAATAAACGGGTTTCCGAGAGTTTGCTGTCATAAGAAAGGGTAACTTCTTCATTACCGCCCGAGATAATGGCATATTGCTGCCTGAAAATAGCTATGAAAGGTTCCATAAATGCAATGCGCTTTTCGTGTATCGCAGTTCCGAAACCATCCAATTGCTCGTTATAAACCGATAAGGTGGCCGCATCAAAAGTGTGGTTGGCGGCAAAATATTTCAATAGGGCATTTCGCTGCGATAACACCTTATTATAATTGATCAGGGTCTGTAAATATTCCTTATCCGATTGAGAAATAACACCGTCTATAAATTTTCTACGGGTATCGCTTCCTTCTATAATGAGGTCGCGGTCTGCCGGTGAAATGATGACCAATGGCAGAAGACCAATATGATCGGAAAGCCGTTCATAGGTTTTGCCGTTTCGCTTTATGACTTTTTGCATCCCCCGTTTTAGGCTACAGACAATTTTTTCATCGCGTTCATTTTTTTTGAATTCCCCATCGATTACAAAAAAGTCTTCGTCATGCCTAATGTTCTGGGTAGCGACCGGATTGAAGTAGCCTTTACCAAACGACAGGTGGTAAATGGCATCGAGAATATTCGTTTTTCCGATACCATTTTCGCCAACAAGGCAATTGATCTTTGAATCGAACTCAAAGGTGCTGGAACTAAAATTCTTATAATTTATAAGCGATAAACGGTTTAAAAACATGCTAAAAAAGGTCGGGTTAACGTGGGCCAGCACGTGTGGGCTACAAAATATCCAAAAATAACGAATAAATACCCCTCACGATTTCAATAAAAACTTTATTTTTGCGCCACCAATAAAAATAGCCATGGCTACATATAAAAAGCGAGGTTTCAAACCTCAGAACAAAGAAGAAGAACAGCAATTAGATGAGCACGGGAGCACAACGGCAGAAGTGTTCAGTACCTTAGACGAAAGTGCTTCGAAGACAGAGGCTTGGGTTGCCTCGAACCAAAACTATATTTTGGGGGTGATCGGGGTGATTGCAGTAGCGGTTTTAGGTTATTTGGCCTACAATCAATTTGTTCAGAACCCAAAAAATGCGGAAGCGACCAACGAATTACTTTACCCACAACAATATTTTGAGGAAGCCTTGAACAATGGCGTCGCTAAAGATTCTTTGTTTACATTGGCCCTGGAAGGTGCCGAAGGTAAATACGGGTTTTTGGACATCATAGAAGAATACCCTGGTACGAAAGCGGCCAACTTGGCCAGTTATTCGGCAGGTATGGCTTATTTGAATATGAACAAATACCAAGAGGCTATTGATCATCTGGAAGATTTTTCTTCTGAGGACGATATTTTGGGACCCCTTGCCAAAGGCGGATTAGGTGATGCCTTTATGCAGTTGGGCCAGCCCGAGGATGCATTGGGGTATTATGAAAAAGCTTTGGCCTTAAGTAATAATGAATATACTACGCCTAAATATTTATATAAGGCCGGGGTTACCGCTCTAGAGTTAAAGCAGAACGATAAGGCCTTAAAATTTTTCCAAAGGATAAAAGATGAATTTTCAACTTCGGATGAAGCAAGAACCATAGATGCTTTTATCGGCATGACAAAAAGTGGTGAATAATGGCCACGGCGAATAAAAATTTATCGGTTTACGATAAGAACGCGATCCCAAATGCGAAGACGATTCGATTTGGGATCGTTGTTTCTGAATGGAACCATGAAATAACCGAAGGTCTATTCAACGGCGCCCACGCCGCACTTTTAGATTGTGGCGCTCTGAAAAGCAACATTGTTCGATGGAACGTACCTGGAAGTTTTGAACTTACTTTTGGCTGTAAGCGAATGATCGAGCAACAAAAAGCCGATGTAATCATCGCCATTGGAAGCGTAATACAAGGCGAAACCAAACATTTTGATTTTGTGTGCAGTGCTACGGCACAAGGCATTAAAGACCTTAATGTACACTACAAAATTCCCGTAATCTTCTGCGTTCTGACCGATAATACCCTGCAACAGGCAAAAGACCGTAGTGGGGGCATCCACGGCAACAAAGGTACCGAGGCCGCTATTGCCGCTATTAAGATGGCTACACTCGGGAAGTGAAGTTTATAGTTAGCAGTAGCAGTTCGCAATAGGCAGTAGCATTTGTTTTCCTTTTACCCTTTGTAACTAATCATATTGATTCAGATAAATTATCTAAAGTTTACATTAACTACTTGTGAGCTGCAACGGTAAACTGCCAACTCCCCAATGAATTAAGTGTTAACAAATTTTGGCATTTAGAGTACGGCATATTTTTTGATTTTAAGTAACTTTGAATCAATGGGTATGTTACAGAAATTCACGAGGCTGCGAGGCAATAAAAAATACAATTATTCACCACGTTATTTTGATGACAAGGGCGAAGGAAATCCTTATAAATTAGAACATAAGTTCGATAAATTTCGCAGTACGGTAGATACCCCTAG
>JBATIN010000011.1:0-7580 GCA_049667765.1 Flavobacteriaceae bacterium | reverse complement strand
AAAAGGTTTTAGATTAATACTTCCGGGAAGATAAGCAAAACCATGAAGTTCATTAGGTAATTGCGTAGTGTCAAGGTTTTCAGAGGTAGCATCAAAAGGCGCTATTGAAGGTTTTGCCAGATCCTTGGCGGCAGAATACGCGCCAAAAATTAGGGTAAACGTAATCGCTCCATCATTGGTAGACACTCCCTTGTCATCAAGATTGCTAAATAACGAGAAGAAAAGAGAAATGATGGCGGAGCGACATCCGTTAAAACGGGTAGGAAATGCCGAGGACATTGCCAATGCAGCCGTATTTTTGATGACCGAACAAAGCAGTTGGATGAGCGGGCAAATACTACGCGTCGATGGCGGAATCGGAAGTTTAAACGTGAATTGATACTTCACTTGAACTTGAATTTGTACTTGCACTTGATGCTTAAACTATATGAATAAAAAAATAGCTATATTTTGGTTTCGAAGGGATCTGCGTCTCGACGATAATGTCGGCTTTCTCGAGGCGCTAAAAGGAGACTATCCCGTGTTACCGATTTTTATATTCGATAATGAAATTCTTGATAAGCTTCCTAGAGAAGATGCGCGTGTTTCATTCATTCATGAAACACTTCAAAGAATGCGCTGTGCGCTACAAGATGATCATGGTAGTGCAATAGCACTGTATCAAGGAAAGCCAGAACACGTTTATAAAAGCTTGCTAAAGGATTACAAAATACAAAAAGTGTACACTAACCATGATTATGAGCCCTACGCCAGAGCTCGCGACAAGGCCGTGCAACAGCTTTTATCGGAACATGATGTTGACTTTAAAAGCTTCAAGGACCAGGTAATTTTTGAAACGGAAGAAATTGTCAAGGCCGATGGTGACCCTTATGTCGTCTATACCCCCTATAAAAATAAGTGGAAGGAAAAATTTGATGCCAACAAGCATTTAAAAGAGCATGACCCCCGTCCATACTTAAAAAATTTAATCGTGGATGCCCATTTACCTGACCTAGATTTGACTGATTTAGGTTTTTCAACTTCGCAAATAAAAGTCCCCGAGTATAGCGTTTCGCCCTCACTTATTCAAAACTATGAAGCAACCCGTAACTACCCGGCCATAGAGAACGGCACCTCTAGATTAGGGCCTCACTTACGTTTTGGAACGGTCTCGGTTCGAAAGATGGTAAAAAAGGCCATTGCCGAAAAAAACGAGGTTTTCTGGAGTGAACTTATCTGGCGTGAATTTTTTATGCAAATTCTTTGGCACTACCCGCACACGGCGACCAAATCATTTAAACCCAAATATGACCGTATTGAATGGCGCAATAATGAATCGGAGTTCGATAAATGGAAAAACGGACAAACCGGTTATGCCCTGGTCGATGCCGGAATGCGAGAATTGAATGCAACTGGCTATATGCACAATCGTGTTCGCATGTTGGTCGCGAGTTTTCTATGTAAACACCTGCTCATCGACTGGCGCTGGGGAGAGGCTTATTTTGCCGAAAAATTATTGGATTATGACATGAGCGCAAATGTGGGTAATTGGCAATGGGCCGCAGGCAGCGGTGTCGATGCCGCCCCCTATTTTCGAATTTTCAATCCTATGACCCAAGTCGATAAATTCGACAAGCAAAAGGTCTATATCCATACATGGGTGCCCGAACTTCAAGAATTGACCTATCCCGATAAAATGGTCGATCATAAATTGGCACGCGAACGCTGTCTAAAAACATATAAAGAGGCACTCACATAAAAGATAGGAGTGCCTCTTAGGATATAGTTCTATAACCTTATTTCGACAACTGTTGGTCGAGTATTCGTTCGTCTGTCTTTCTGTTGTTCAATATGCGAATATAACTCAAGGCTTCACTGATTCTATAATCCGCATAAGATTTTGAGGCCCATTCCAAAGCCTTGTCCAAATCGCCATTAATTTCGTTGATAATGGCCATATTATAACAGGCCCTACCTGCAATTTTACCTTTTGGGTTATTTACTTCCTTCTCCCATAATTGGGCAGCACCCTGCCAATCCCCGGTTTGGGCCCTTCTTTTTGCTACGACGAAGTTATCCGTACCCGACACAAAATAGTCCCTTGTGACCCTTCGGCTTTTTGGTCTTGTGTCCAACCCATAAAGATTTCCAATATAAGTACTGTTCTGCAATACGGCTTCTTTTCTTCCTACCACGGCTTCCATAGCCTTAATAGGATTGATTCCTTGGCCAGTGGATGTTACATAGTTGTTCGAAGCCACTTCATCCAATATATCTTTTGTAGGTGGATAATAGACACGCCATCCGTTCTTAATGACCGTATTCAAAGTAATCATGGTCATGGGTACCTTCGCCTTAACACCAAAACTATTGGGTACTTCTACCATATCGACCCTCAGGTCGGCTTTGGTATCGGTATCATAAAATTCGAGTGAAATCAATAAGTCCACACCGTTTTCTTCACAAATACGATTTACTTCATTCCAAGAAATGGTTGCAGGAAAAACCCCCAAGCCTTTTTCTTGCCCTTCAATATCGGTAATAAGGGTTACGCTTTCATATCTCTCGAATCGGGTAAGTTCGTCTAGCACACCATTAACAGCTGCCTCTGCCCCTTCTTTGTCCATTTTGAGACCTTCCAAAGATAAAATTTTATCCACCTGATCAATCGGCTTATTGCCTTCCGAAGGCACGCTGCGATTGATAATACCAATTTTCATCACATCAGATGGGATGGTGATACGAGCCGGTTCGGCAGCGCCCATGGTGAGTCGGTTTGTTGCACCACAACTTCCTAAAATGAGACCGATTAAGAGGAGTAGTACAGAATGATTTAAATTTTTCATAGGGCAAGTAGGTTAGATTTAGGTTGAAATCAAATATGGGTTAAATACTTGGTTATTAACATATAAAAGCACCGTTTATTGTATTTTGGGAAAGCTGATCGATAAAATGCAAGCCTCAATTTTTAACAATTGAAAGATTAATTACGAGTATTGGTCAACCAATTAGTCGCGACACTTAAATCGTGATATCGATCAATATTAAAGCTTGTAATTCAAGACAAGGGATATTTTTACTCGACAATCGATATTTGAATACTCCGAAGCTTGCCTCGAAATCAAAATGTTTTGCTTTCGATTGCCTCGCGGGCGTGCCCCGAGGTAGTTTACCTTAGCTACCTGTCTTCTTTATTTTACATTCCTAATATTTACCAACAACTTTTAGCTATCTAAAGTGATCTCGCAATACCTTTCCTGTGAGCTATTAAAATATTATATTTACCTACATCGGTTTTTTTCGATATCCGGTTTAAAAATCATTACCAATAACATAATACAACTACCTAATTCAATACTAAAAATGAAGAAAACCATATTTATAGGCATTTTTTTATGCTTCGGCATCACCCTATCCGCCCAGAAAATGAACGCCAATAAAAAGGCGGTAATCGACGCTACCGAAAAACATAAAGACGAATTGATCAAAATAAGTGATTCTATTTGGGCCTTGGCAGAAACCGCATTTAACGAACAAGGATCCGCTAAAATATTAGCCGATTATGCCGAAAAAAACGGACTTACCGTAACTCGAGGTGTAGCGGATATACCTACGGCCTTTACCGCTACTTACGGCTCTGGAAAGCCTGTCATCAGTATTTTGGGCGAGTTTGATGCCTTACCTGGCATTTCTCAAAAGGCCTCGCCGGTCAAAGAACCTTTGAATGAAGGAGCAGCAGGACACGGATGCGGACATAATATGTTCGGTACCGCCAGTCTGGGGGCTGCAATTGCCATAAAGGAGCTCATCGCTGCCGGTAAATTAAAAGGTACTATTAAGTTTTTGGGTACCCCCGCAGAAGAAAAATATTTCGCTAAAGTATGGATGGTAAAAGCTGGACTTTGGGACGATGTCGATATCAACCTAAGTTGGCACCCAGGGTCTACCATTGAAGCCGACCAACAAACCGGGCTATCGCTGGTTGATTTTATTGTCGAATTCTATGGACAGACCGCACACGCTTCCATGGATCCTTGGAATGGCCGTAGCGCATCAGATGCCTTGGAACTTTATACTACCGGCATCAACTATTATCGTGAGCATATTTTGCCTTCTTCCCGAATTCACTATCATATTCAAGATGGAGGACAAGTGGTAAATGTGGTGCCCGATTATGCCAAGCTATGGGTTCGTGTTCGCGATCCTAAAAGAGCCAACATGTTGCCAACCTATGAGCGTGTAAAGGCCATGGCCGAAGGGGCCGCCATTATGGCCAATGTAGAGTATAAAATCAGTTTGGTATCAGGAATCTATGAAACTCTAGTCAACAGGACCGGAGGATTGGTCATGCAAAAGAATTTAGAGCTACTTGGCCCTATTACCTACACCGAAGAAGAAACCGCCTTTGGTAAGGCGATACAAAAAGCGACCGGAAAACCAGAGGTCGGCATGGCGGGTACGGTAAAACCATTTAAGGAAACCGACCCCAACGCAGGTGGCGGATCCACCGATGTTGGCGATGTGAGTTGGAACGTACCGAACATTAACCTAGGTGTCTCCGTAGCCCCGTACGATACACCATGGCACTCTTGGGCAGTTGTCGCCTGTGGAGGCATGTCTATTGGCCATAAAGGGATGTTACACGCCACGAAAGCCTTGGGATTGACCGCCGTCGATTTGTTTGAAAACGCTAAACTGCGAACTGAAATTACGCAAGAATACCTCGAAAGAAAAGGAAGTGAAGTTTATGAGCCTATGATCGATGGCCCGCCGCCTATCTCAGATAACAAATAAAGAATCACGTGTCAGAAAAAGAAATCATAAAAAGATATCACAAAGATGACTTTACAATTGTCTGGAAACCTAGACTTTGTATTCATTCTGCCCTTTGTGTAAAAGAGCTTCCCGAAGTATATGACCCGAAAAGCAGACCTTGGATCAAACAAGAAAACGCTTCGGTTGAAGCACTGAAGGCCCAGATAAAAAATTGTCCCTCGGGAGCATTGAGCTACGAGTTGGAAAATCAAGAAAAAGAAATAAATATGGAAGATACAAAAGTAGAATTACGAAAAAACGGACCCTTATTGGTACATGGTAATTTAACCGTTACCGATTCGGAAGGCAATATTGAAAAAAAGGAGCGTCTCACCGCATTTTGTCGCTGTGGCGCCTCGGAAAACAAACCCTATTGCGATGGAACCCATAAAACTTCAGGGTTTGAAGGGTAGTTTTTAGTGAAAAAAATATTCCCATACCTATTTGCCATACTGGTCATAAGCGATATTCTGGTCGGCACTGCGAATTACCCTTCCCTTAGGGTAGTGACCAAGCCGCTCATTTTAATCTCGTTGTTGGTGTTTTTTTTTATGGAAGGAAGGCGGCTTTCAAAGAATACGTACTATGGGGTGCTACTTGCCCTATTCCTCTCGTTATCTGGAGATGTTTTTTTGTTATTCGATGCAAAGTCGAACAGCTTTTTTATCCTGGGTTTAGTATCGTTTTTATTGGCCCATATCACCTATGCCCTGGTGTTTCTAAAAGACCGGAATGGCAAACCTCCATTATTCCTTTATGGAATACTACTATTGTTCTTCGGCTATGGCATCTTACTATTTTCTTACCTAGAACCGGATCTCGGCAGTCTGACCTATCCAGTACTAGTATATGTCATTGGTATTTTGGCTATGGCCATAAGTGCACTTTGGCGCTATAAAAAAGTGGCAACCTCAAGTTTTCTTTGGGTATTCGTTGGCGCACTTTTCTTTGTGGCATCCGATAGTTTTTTGGCCATCAATATGTTCAAATTCAGACTACCGTGGTCAAGCGTATGGGTTATGGGCACCTATGCCGCAGCACAATTTCTACTAGTTAACGGAGTATTAAAACAGATCAATAGCTCAGCAAATTTAAGTACCTTGTCTTACCATTCATCTAACAAACCATCATGAAAAGAAAATTTTTACTATTTACTTTGCTTGTAGGGATTTGCCTGACCGTAACGGCCCAGAAATTCGAATTCCAATTTGACCATCAATCGATCGTCGTGACAGATGTAAATAAAAGTGCCGAGTTTTATCATAACGTTCTAGGTTTAAAAGAAACGCCCCACCCCGATAATCCTCCAACCATTCGTTGGTTCGTTGTGAATGGAAATTCACATGTGCACCTTATTCAAAAAGAATTCGTTCCTTTTGAGAAAAACAAATCGATGCACCTTTGCCTTTCCACTCAAGATTTAGAGGGTGTTATTGCCCATTTGGAGGAGAACAATATTAGGTATTGGGACTGGCCGGGCAAACAAAACGCCGTCACTACGCGTACAGATGGCGTTAGACAGATTTATATTCAAGATCCAGATGAGTATTGGATCGAAATCAATACGGCCGAACATTAAAAAATTCAGTGACCCTCGTTTAGAATCATCTCAATGTTAACCCCGTTGGGTTACCTAATTAATTGATATCGTTATGGGAAAAGCAGTAAAAGAATTATTTAAGTTGGGTTTTACATGGCAGACGCAAGATCCATTTCTCTTTTGTGCCTACCATATGGATTACTACCCCAAAGGCAATGACGAAATGGGTCCTGCTGCTTCTTTGGAAGGTCGCAACCTAGGCAATGATTTTAGTGTTAAAGATGGCTGGCGCATGTATCACGGCAATACCATTCCTGGGTTTCCGTATCATCCGCATCGCGGGTTTGAGACCATTACCCTGGCCAACAAAGGGTTCTGTGACCATTCCGATTCGTTGGGTGCCGCAGGGCGTTTTGGAAATGGTGATGTGCAATGGATGACCGCGGGGCGTGGGGTACAACATTCAGAGATGTTTCCCTTATTGAACACCGAAGCTGAAAATACACTGGAATTGTTTCAGATATGGTTGAACCTTCCTAAAAAAGATAAATACGTAGACCCGCATTTTGCCATGTTGTGGAATGAGGACATTCCTGTAATCAAACAAGATAATGCTACCGTTAAGGTAATCGCTGGAAGCTATTTCAACACAATAGCTGCTGACCCTGCCCCGAATTCATGGGCTGCCGACCCTGAAAATGAAGTCGCCATCTGGATTGTAGCTCTTGACTCAGGATCAAGTTTTGTTTTGCCCTCGGCGAGCCGACCAGTAAATCGTACTTTATTTTTTTATGAAGGAAGCGAAATTGAGATGGATGGCCACGGCGTACAATCAGGTTACGGAATGCACTTAGATGCCTCGCAAGAAGTCACTATCAAAAATGGGACTGCCAAAGCTCATTTTTTGATGCTTCAAGGAAGACCTATCGACGAGCCTGTGGTACAACATGGCCCGTTTGTAATGAATTCACAAGAAGAAATCAGGGCTACGATGAAAGAGTACGGTACGACACAGTTCGGAGGATGGCCATGGCAATATCCTGATAACGTACACGATAGAGATAAAGGGCGTTTTGCGCTTTATCCTGATGGCACATTGATCACAAAATAGACCTCAACGCTTCAAAGTTTTAACTTTCAAACACTTAAGCCTTCAACCTAACGAATGACTTAGGCCATTCGTCAGATTATATCCGTGTAATCTTCGCCCCAATAGCACGCAAGCGGGTATCGATATCTTCATACC
>JBATIN010000010.1:0-5422 GCA_049667765.1 Flavobacteriaceae bacterium | reverse complement strand
AACCGGCGACCCTCGGTACCACAAACCGATGCTCTAACCAGCTGAGCTACAACCACCATTTGTAAGCGATGCCAAAGGTAATTTTTTTTAACTATTCCATCAAAATTATTATCCTTCTATTTTATCTCGAAAAATGTATTTTTTATATCCTTCGAGAGTTGTGCTGAAGCACTTTTAGAAGTCCATTGCTAAAAAACATCGGTGAAATACAACTTTCAATCGACCAAACACACAAAAAATGGAGGTTCACAACATATTTTAGTATTCTCGACGTTCTAAAATTAACTTTACCTTTATTAAATGACCCAAATCATGTTGCTGGCACTAACCCACATTATGCCTTTTACCTTGTCCCAAAAAAACAGCATCTGCCTTGTTTTACTTTTTATATGCACCACAGTAGGAATGGCACAAAAAAGTAAAGATAGTTTGGTTACCGCAATTCAGACTTTCGAAACGACCCCTGAGTTTAATGGCGAAGATGCCTCATATGTCGATTTACTCGCCGATCTGGCATACGAACTTAGGTATTACAAAAAAGATAGCATGTTTTTACTATCGGAGAAATCTTTGCATTTAAGTAAAACGTTAAAGTATAAATTAGGTGAAAGTAGATCTTTGTTCAACCTAGGAAGCTACTATTCCGATATCGGAGAAAGTGCTAAAGCGGTAACCTTATTTAAACAGGCCTTAGCCTTGGCCGAAAAAATCGAGGCAAATGGCTTCTTGGTTCGAATACATAACGAACTTTCAGGAGAGTTCGCTTATATGGGCGACTTTGCCCAGGCCTTAAACGGTTATTTGAAAGGTATTGAAGAAGCCGAACGCTTTAATGATCAAGAAATGCTCTCCATTATTAACGAGAACATTGCCAATTTATACACCTCACAAAAAGATTTCAAACAAGCCTTAGAATTCTATAAAAAAGTTAAAAGAATAAACGCGGCAATTGGCAACGAAATATATACGGCCGAAACAATGAGCAATATGGCCTCATTGTACGCAGACATGAACGAACTTGAATATGCTAAGTTTAACGTAAATGCAAGTATATCAGTTTTTGAAAAACATGAAATTATGGACTGGCTTGCCTATGCATATGAAATAAAAGGTAAGACGTACCTAAAGGAGGACAGATACAAATGGGCCTTGTATTGGTATCGACAAAGTGAAGCAATCCATCAAAAAATACAAGATGAACGAGGTAAAATAGATTTATACAACGGAATGGCCGAAGCGTTCTTTGGCATTGAAAGGGACAGCATCTCAAAAGATTATGCGATGAAAGCCTATGATATCTCTATACGGATAAAATTTCTTGAGGGCACCCAAAAATGTGCCAATACGCTATACAAAATCAGCAAAAAAAACAAGGATTTTGCTACTGCCTTACAGTACCATGAACTGTACAACACATTATCGGACACCCTTTATACGGCTGAAAACAAAAAGAGTCTTACCATGTTCAAGACAAAACTTGAATATGAAACCCAGAAGAAGGACCTAATAATACAAAACGAGAAAGCACTGGCCAAACAAAAGAATTATATGTACGGGGCATTGGGGGTGTTGATTGTGTTCTTGGTGGTCAACTTTCTGATAAGAAGAAACGAGAATATTCAAAAAAAGCTCAATGTTGAACTTAATGCAAAAAAATTAGAACTAGAAAAACGTGAACTCGATCTAAGGGAAATTAACCTCACCAAAGACAAACTATTTTCGATAATAGGACATGATCTACGTGGGCCCATCGGGGCTTTTCAAGGCTTGTTAAAACTATATAAAGAAGGTGAAATTAAACAGAAGGAATTTTTGGGCTTTATCCCAAAACTTGGCACAGATTTAGACCATATCTCTTTTACACTCAATAACTTACTTTCATGGGGCCAAACCCAAATGAACGGCTCTATAACCAAACCTTCTATTATTTCACTGGATAGCCTGGTTTCCGACAACATAAAACTATTATCGGAAATTGCCAATAACAAGTCAATTCGAATTGTTAGTCGTCTATCGGCAAATACCCTTGCATGGGTAGATGGGGATCAAATCGATATCGTTATTCGTAATCTTTTAAGCAACGCCATTAAGTTCACCTCCGAACATGGCATTATTACGGTGGGAGCTGCAGAAAAGAACAACCATTGGGAGATTTATGTGCGTGATACCGGTATTGGAATGGATCTTGAAACCCAAGAAAAGATATTTGCCAATAACTCAAATTTAACGACCTATGGTACAAATAACGAAAAAGGCACTGGCCTTGGGCTCTCGCTTTGTAAGGAAATGATTCAGAAAAACAATGGATCGATTTGGGTGGATAGTATACCAAGAAAAGGCTCGTGTTTCTACTTCACCTTGCCCAAAGCAAAAAAAGAGTATCAGAAAACGGCTTAAATCAGATCACTAAGTAACCGTACCCCTAAATATCGCTCAACGGTAAAGCCTTCGGCATACTCAACTCCTATTAAACGACCAAGATCACGGGCGCGATACTCGACACTATCGGTAAAATTCTTACTACTGATAGGGGTCATGGGTTCTTTGCTTTTAGGGTCATAAAACTGAGAAGAATAAGCCCTAATAGCTTCCATTTTTTTATCGATAAATTCAGAGATGTCAACTACGAAATCTGGCGTTATATTTTTCCATTGTATATAGTGATATACCTGTTTTGGTCGCCAAGGATCTTGCCAATTATCATCGCCTTCAAATTTTGTATCGATCTTGGTCAAACCACTTAAAAAACAAGCATCACTAACTAATTTACTGCCCTTGGCATGATCAATGTGGCGATCATTTATAGCGTTACATAGTACCATTTCAGGCCTATATTTTCGTAACATGCGTATTACCGCAAGCTGGTGAGGTTTATCATTTACAAAAAAACCATCGGCAAAGTCTAGATTATCCCTTACACTTACACCCAAAATTCGCGCAGCTTCCTCTGATTCCTTATCCCTGATCTCTGCTGAACCCCGGGTACCTAGTTCTCCGCGAGTTAAATCGATAATACCTACCTTTTTACCGGATGCAATTTCTTTTGCAATGGTGGCCGCCGCACCTAACTCTGCATCATCAGGATGCGCTCCAAATACCAATATGTCTAGTTTCATTTCAAGTCTAAGTTTGTATTACCTTATTCTTCGCCAATAATTTATAATAATATGATGAGCAAAAAAGCTCGGCTACAATGAATTTAACATTTTACGTCTCGTTGCTTTTTTTAACTGTCAGCTGCAACTGCTTACCGCAAATGCATACTGCAACTCCCTATTGCAACTGCAAACTGCCAACCGTTTTCAAAGCTTGTTCAATATCCGCGATAAGATCTTCGGGTTCTTCAATGCCGACAGAAAAACGGATCAAACCATCCTTTATACCTTGTCTTTTTCGTTCTTCTGCACCCAAAAGCGCATGTGAAGTCTGGGTCGGTGACAAAACGGTGCTCTCTACCCCTGCCAAACTCATAGAAGATTTTATAAGCTTCAAACTTTTTTGAAATTTTGAAGCATCGAGGCCTTCCTTAAGTTCAAAAGATAACATTCCTCCAAAACCCCTCATCTGTGCCTTTGCCAATTCATGGTCCGGATGATTCTTTAGTCCCGGATAATAAACGGCGCCTATAGCTGCGTTACATTCTAAATATTCTGCCATATACTGAGCATTCTCGTTCTGAGCCCTAACGCGTATCCCCATGGTTTTAATGCTTCGCTCCAAAAGCCAAACAGTATAATCGCTGAGGCTACCTCCTAAATTTTTGGCCAAACTAAAAATACGCTCCATATTCGCTTGGGTCGAGGCTACCGCACCGGCACAAATATCAGAATGTCCTCCCATATATTTGGTTGCACTATGTATCACGATATCAATGCCGAAATCAATCGGGTTTTGGTTTACTGGACTGGCAAAAGTATTATCGATCATGGACACCAACCTATGTTTTTTAGCGATTTTTGCAACGGCTGAAATGTCGGTTATAGTCAACAGGGGATTGGAAGGTGTTTCAATATATATCACCTTGGTTTTTTCATTGATCTTTGCTTCGAAGTCAGAAGGCGCCAATCCTTCAGTAAACGAATAGGAAATGCCGAATTTCTCAAACTCTTCCGTCACTAGGTTATAGGTGCCACCATACAGCATATTTTGAAGTACGATATGATCACCAGACTTTAAGAAAGAAAGAAGGGTGGTACTGATCGCCGCCATTCCGCTACCAAAGATCAAGCCAGATTCGGCATGCTCCAACGCAGCAATTTTTTTGGCCAGACCTACTTGGTTCGGGGTATTGAAATAGCGCGGGTAACGCTTAATATCAACATCTTCAAAAGCATAAGAGGTACCCATGTACAAAGGCGATATAGCACCTTTGTGTTGTTTATCCTCCAACTGCCCTTCATGGGTGCAAATCGTGTTGAGACCTTTCTTTTTTTTATCCATCTTCGCAAATTTAAAGAAGACTAAAGTTAATTAAAATTAACTTGTATTTCGTGAATCTAAATGCTACCCGAAGTCCTATTTTGAATAATAGGCCCGATACCGCCAATAGCTAATGGCTCCAAAAATTAGGGCGGCCAACACAATATTCCAGACATAATCAGGTGTTATCGCAGCAGCACCACTTTGGCCATAACTATGTAGACCGACCAAATAATAGTTCACCCCAAAATAGGTCATCATAATACAACCCACTGCGATCAGACTCATAAAGTTGAAGGTCCATTTTCCGCGCAGGCCGGGTACCAAACGCATATGCAAAATAAAGGCATAGACCATTATGGAAATCAAGGCCCAGGTTTCCTTTGGGTCCCATCCCCAATAGCGGCCCCAACTTTCGTTGGCCCATTGTCCACCTAGAAAATTCCCGATGGTCAGCATAACTAGCCCTACCGTTAATGAAAGTTCATTTATTATGGTCAATTCTTTGATATTCAGCTCCATGCGCTGTTTATTTTTTTCAGTGGTTAGAATCATTAATAATAGGGAGACCAAGCCTAAAATGCCACCAATAATTAATGGACCATAACTGCCAACGATGACCGCAACATGGATCATTAGCCAATAACTATCCAATACCGGTTGAAGAGTACCAATCGCCGGGTCTACCCAGTTTTGATGGGCGATCCATAATAAAAGTGCACTCACAAAGGCTGCAGCAGCCATGGTCATACTATTTTTTCTAACAAACAAAAGTCCCATACCCATAGTTGCCCATGAAACGTACAAAATACTTTCATATGCATTGCTCCATGGAGCATGACCCGAAATATACCAACGCAGTACCAAACCTACTGTGTGCCAGATAAAAAACAAGACGATAGTGCCCTTAAAAAAATAAATGGCCACACGCCAAATTTCACGGTCTTTAAAGATTTGAAATATGAGCACGAAGAATAGAAGTATACCCGACAACGCATACAAG
>JBATIN010000009.1:0-2505 GCA_049667765.1 Flavobacteriaceae bacterium | reverse complement strand
GGCATAAACCATGGCGATATCAAAAGTCTGCGGCCATATGCCGTCACTTTTATCTTCTGCTTGTTGCGTAATTTCAAAGGTTGTAATGGTGCTATCTGCAGCGTAGCTGATATTTTCAGTAAAAATGGGCCTGCCAGATCGGTTGACCCAAATTTCGCTCCATTTTTTAAGGTCTTTATCCGTTTCTTCGTTCAATAGTTCGACCAGGTCGTTCCAAACGGCATTGCCATATTCGTACTTTTTTAAATATGCTTGAATGCCTTTTTGAAAAGAAGGTTTGCCCATGGTAGTTTCAAGTTGGCGCATCATTATCGGGGCTTTATTGTATATAATGCTTCCGTAGAGCGAACCAGCATCGCTGAGGTTCTCTAAATTTTGACGAATGGGGTTGGTGCCCAAGGTTCGGTCTTCGCTATAGGCCCTTGGATAATGGGTGACCATAAATGAAAGGTCATGGTTAATATCGGGGAAGGCGGGATTTACGATCTTGTCCGCCATAAAATTGGCAAAGACTTCCTTCATCCAGACATCGTTGAACCAGTCCATTGTCACCAGATCGCCGAACCACATGTGGGCCGTTTCGTGGGCAATGAGTTTTGCCCTGCTTAATTCTTGGTTCTCGGTGGCACTTTCATCCAAAAACAAAGCCCCTTCACGGTATTGAATCGCACCAACATGTTCCATACCTCCATATTGAAATGCGGGAATAGCGGCATAGTCTAGTTTTTGAAAAGGAAATGGATATTTAGTATAGTCCGTTAAATAAGAAGAGGATTGGCGATGGAGGTCAAAAATAGTGGGAATGCTTCTAGTAATTTTCGCCGAATCGTTTTCACGGTAGAGCAGGTTCATGTTAAAGGTATCTCCAGCAGATTCCTCGGTTTTAAATTTTCCGGCAACAAATGAAAACAGATAAGTGCTGAGTTTTTCCGTTTCTCCGAAAGTATGTTCGGTAAAATTGCCGTTTTGTTGTTTTAAGATTTCAGGAGCCCCACAGAGTACCTGCCAATCATTTGGGGCCGTTATGGTCAGTTGGTAGTTCGCTTTTAAGTTCGGCTGGTCGAAGCAGGGCAGTAAGGTGCGGGCACGGTCGGGCACCAAAAGCGTATAAAGATATTCGTCGTTTCGGTTCAGGGAAAGTTCGCCCATGATAAAATCGATTTCGATGGTGTTCGGGCCCATTTCCAATACCTTGGCAGGGATGATCAAATGCTCTTTCTGATGGTCGATCTTGGTCGGGATGCCATTGACGGATAACGCTTTTAATTTGCTAGGGTCTTCCTTGAAATCTAGAATTAGCGGGGCTCTCAAATCCTCCAAGGTCAGTTTTAAGGTTAATTTGGAAAGTATGGGTTCTTCTTTTTTGTCGGGAATAGCAAATGAAAGGACGTAGTTAAGGTCCGTAACTTGTTCGTGACGGAATTCGGCCAAGGCCAAGGGCACTCCTTCCTGTAAAAAGGAACGGGTATCAATCACTTTATTACAAGAAAAAAGGAAACAAAAAAGGACGATAAATGAAATAGGAATCTTCACGGAAACGGTACGTTAATAAGCGGCAAAAAGTGCCGTGGTTATCCGTGAAAGGTACTTAAACTGGTATTCACAAAAAAATCAAAAAGAGAATTAAATTAATACGAATGAGGTGTAATCAATTTAATTTTTAAAATTCAAATTTGAATTTAAGTTTATCACTTGAACTTGACCCATAACCTTTGAATACTCTATTTCCCTTCCCCAGCGTATGACTTCCAATCTTTCTCCAAATAAATATTGTCACCAAAATACTTGGCGATGTTTAAGAAAGGTTCTGGTTTTTGGTAACCTGGTACAGGCGAGAGCATGTTCATTTTTTCATCAAGAAAAATGGTCGTCGGGTAGCTCATTTTTCCTTGCATCAGGGCTGCGGCGAATTCATGGTATCCATTTCTGCCCGAAGCAACGAATTTATAGGTCTTTCCTTTGAATTCAATTGGGTCTTTGCCTTCGCCATCTAACTTCACCATATAGAAGTTCTTGGCCATATAGGCGGCTACTTCTGCATTTTGAAAAGTATCTTTATCCATCTTTTTACACCATCCGCACCAATCGGTGTAGACGTCGATGAAGATTTTTTTAGGAATTTTATCGGTCTCGGCGAGCTCTGAAGCTTCGTCCCAAGTGAGCCATTTCACTTCTTGGGCCCGGGTTACCGAAGTAAGTGAAAGAACGAACAAAAAAATCAAGACTTTAAAAGTTGAGCTAGCGTATTGTTTCATTTGAGTTGATTTCGGACAATTAGTCCAAATAGTATACCAAAACTAACGAAAATACTCAATCTTTATTTTGCGATGGCTTTTTCTTTTCTCGGGGCGAACAGGTCTTTTACGTCAACTTGGTTTTTGATGAGGTCATCGAAGGTTTCGCGCTCTCGAATTAAAATAGCCTTTCCATTATGCCATAACACTTCTGGCGGCCTGAATCTTGAATTGTAATTGCTTGCCATGGTGAAGCAATAGGCTCCTGCAT
>JBATIN010000008.1:0-7478 GCA_049667765.1 Flavobacteriaceae bacterium | reverse complement strand
ATAAGTAATTGGTATTACTCGGTAAAGGCGAGCTTTAATACACAATATACCGATGGGTATAAATACCCGGACCGTACTACTCCCATATCGAGATTGATGAGCCCAGGGTATACTTTTTTCGGGGCTGGTACTTCCTATATCTCAGAAGGCCGAAAATTCAACCTCTATATTTCCCCCCTTACCCAAAAATCGACCTTTGTATTTGATCAAAATCTTGCCGATAAGGGAGCCTTTGGAGTTGAAAAGGCCGTTTTGGATGCCGATGGAAATGTACTTCGCGATGGCAAGAACGTATTTTTAGAACTGGGTTTTTTGATTACCAACAATTGGGAACAACAACTTTACGATAATGTTGGAGTAAAACATCGGCTAAGTCTCTATACCGATTATATTAGGCGCTTTGGCAACATTGATGTAGACTGGGAACTCGACATCAACCTTCGGGTAAACAAATACATCGTAACCACCTTAAGTACCCATATTCTATATGATGATGATATTCTTTTTGACGCTGTTAAGAATGATGCCGGACTGGTTATTGACGAAGGAAGGCCAAAACTACAGTTTAAACAACTCTTGGGCGTGGGCGTTGCATATAACTTCTAAGGTTGAAGGTAAAAGGCATTTTTTTAAGCATAATTTTTAAGACCAAATTCAAAGATATTTTTTATTTGTCACCCTAAGCGTTGTCGAGGGGTTGACCTTGAAACTTTTGCTTGAATTTGTGTTTTCTAAAGCTGTTTTCCCATAATTTTATTGTGGATATGCACCGCTGTGCCATCTGAAAGGCTAGCGACATAACAACAAGTATTCAATATGATTTTTGGGAGGGTAGTATCGGAAGTCCGATAAAATTCAGGAAGAGTTTGAAGCATCAAATTATCGTAATTTGACCCTTTGCCTTCTTTCTTGCGAACCAGCGCGGTAATATAAACGTCCAAGATATCGGCAATGATCTTATAGCCCGCGATTTCCTTTTCGATGACTTCTTGCGATTGGTAGATCTTTTCTACACTTAACGAAAGAATATCGCTGATCTGGGCCGCATATTTACTTTTATCCAATAGGGACACCTCAAAAACACCTTCTAAAATAGCGGCTTCGTTAGCTATGAAAACCTCAATCGCATCTGAAATCAGCGTGTTTATAGCAAGGGCCCGCAAATAACTCAAGCGATCTTGTCGATATTTCAGCAAATTATACTTTTTGGTATTAATACTGTCCTTTACCAGTTTAATCAGATATTCTAGGGCATAATCTTCTGAAATCAGGCCAAGATTTATTCCATCTTCAAAATCGATAATCGTATAGCATATATCATCAGCGGCCTCTACCAAATAAGTCAACGGATGTCTTGAAAAGCATATGCCGGATCCTTTGGGCAACAATCCAAGTTCATTGGCAATACCTTCAAAGGTTTCCTTTTCCGATTGAAAAAATCCAAATTTTTTATGGGCGATGTGTTTGGTAGGTTTTTTGGGTAACGATTCTTTAGGATACTTCATAAAGGCCCCAAGGGTCGCATAACTCAGACGCAATCCGCCATCAACCCCTTCGCGCGATTCGGTCAACAGTTTGAAACCGTTGGCATTGCCTTCAAAATCGACTAGATCTTGCCATTCTTTTTCCGTCAGCTGCGCCTTAAATTTCTCCCCATGCCCATTTTTAAAATATTCGCCTATGGCCTTTTCGCCACTATGCCCAAAAGGCGGATTACCAATATCATGCGCCAAGGCCGCCGCGGCAACGATCGCTCCAAAGTCATTGAAACGATACCCGTGCATTTCTTGAAGGTGCGGATGTTTTTCCAGTATTCGCCTACCGGCAATTCTACCTAAACTTCTACCTACCACCGAAACCTCTAAACTATGGGTCAAGCGTGTATGTACGAAATCGGTCTTGGAAAGCGGAATAACCTGGGTTTTATCTTGCAGGCTTCGGAAAGCGGATGAAAAGATGATGCGGTCATAATCGACCTCAAACCCTAAACGGGTCTCATCTTGTTCTTTTCGTAGTCTTTTGTGCGTATCGCCGTGGCGTTTTAAAGAGAGTAGTTGTTCCCAGTTCATTGTTTACAAATAATATAGGCGCAAGATACTTCTTTTTAAAATCTGGCGTAGGCAAGATTACCCTCTCGTAACATACGGCCAACATCCATAACATTAACCTAACCTAATCACAATATCGATTTAATAGACAGCTAACACCAGTTTTACAATGCCTTGGTTTCTTTGCAGCGGTATTTAAAAACATAGTAAAAAAACGTAATGAAGAAATTTTTAATCAGCCTGTTATTTATAACGGCTGCGCAACTAAGCGCACAAGAAACCGGCAGTATCGCTGGTAAATTAACTGATAAAGAAGTGAACAACGAACCGTTACCTTTTGCAAATATTCTGATCAAGGGCACTACCAAGGGTACCACTTCCGATTTTGATGGATTGTATGAAATAGCTAACCTTGAGCCGGGCGCCTACACCTTGGCCTATAGTTTTGTAGGGTACGAAACCATAGAAATGCCAAATGTAACGGTCGAAGCCGGTAAGGTTACCACAATTGATTTGGGTTTAGCTGCCAACGAGGGCGTATCGTTAGATGAGGTGGTGGTCGTTACTGTGGCCCGCAAAGATTCCGAAGTCGCCCTTTTACTAGATCAAAAGAAAGCCGTTGAAATAAAAGAGAGCATTGGGGCCCAACAATTAGGAAAAATCGGGGTTTCAGATGTTGCCACGGCAACTACCAAAATTTCAGGCGTAACGAGCAGTGAAGCTTCGGGCGATGTGTTCGTTAGAGGCCTCGGTGATCGTTATTTGTCAACGACCCTTAACGGCCTTACCGTACCCTCTGATGATGTTGAAAAGAAAAATATTGACCTAGGGCTATTCCCGACACGGGTCATACAGAATGTAAGTGTTAGTAAAACCTATGCCGTACAATCTACTGCCGATCAAGCATCAGGTACGATCGACATTAGTTCTAGAGAATTGGCTGGCTCTAGCGAACTTAGTTTTGGAGTGCAATCGGGCGTTAATTCGAATGTTGCCCAAAATGGAGTCTTCGATAATTTTAAAGTGTCGCCCAATTCAAGAAATACCGATTTTGGTTTTTATGCTCAAAATCTATCGACGCAAGAATTGATCTCACAACAAGGGTGGAATACCGTAAAACGCGAAAATCCAATCGATTACAGTTTCAACTTTGTTGCCGGGAAAAAAATAAAAGATAGATTTTCCGCCTTACTAACGGCTACGCACACCACTTCACATGAATATGGCCAAGGTCTTTTCCGACAGTATCGTTCGAATTTCATCGATGATACCATTACCGATGCAACGACCTACAACAAAAAAGCCATTACCTCGGCATTACTTGACCTAACCTTTTTTGTGAACGATAAGAACAAACTAAAGTCAAGTACTTTTTTGATCAATAAAACGTCAGACCAGGTCTATGAAGGCGGCAGAAACGGCGAAGGAACCATTTTTGAGGAGACTGATCCCGCAGAAGGTCTGTTTCAATTTGTACGAGATCAAAACATTCAACAGACCCGGCTCTTGGTCACCCAATTATTGGGAAACCATACTCTAAACGATAAAAATACCTTAAAATGGGCAGGTGGCTACAATGTGGTAAACGCAGATGAACCCAATAGAATTCGCAACGAGGTCAACTTTGATCCCAATGGCACGTTTGTACAGCTTGGGCGTACCGGTGGTTTTCAACAACGAAAGTCGAGACAGGAGATAAAAGATGTTGAATTCAACGGCTATGTTAAAGACGCACTAAACATAATTGATGAGGAAGAAAAGACCTTCAAAGTTGAATTAGGGATCAACTATAGAAACAAAAAGCGCGATTTCAGCTCACAATTCGTTGGCGTGGAAGAAAGAACAACGAATGCTATAAATCCAACATCGATCGATAACCTAGGTGGAATCTTTCAGCAAGGGAATTTCGATAACGGACTCTTAGAACTTAATATCTTGCAGACCGATCTTTATAAAGGTACGTTGCAATCACAAGCAGCGTTTACCGATTTTAATTTAGGCTTTGGCAAATGGAATTTCAATGCAGGACTTCGTTATCAAAAAGATGAGATCAAGGTAGGTTTCGATGTCGGCAATTTTACCGGAAGAATTGGCGAGACCATTAAAAATTACGAAAACCTATATCCAAGCCTGAACGTAAAATACGACCTTAATGAAAAGCATGGCTTTAGATTTGCCGTAAGCCGAACGATTACCTTGCCGGAATTCAAAGAAGTTTCGCCTTTTGAATATGTTTCACAAACTGGACAAGTTACAAGAGGAAATCCTGATCTAGAAGCATCAAAAGACTTGAACCTTGACCTGAAATGGGAATATTTTCCATCAACTGGTCAATTAATTTCCTTGGCTGCTTTTTACAAAGATATCGCCGACCCCATCAATATGGTTCAAGACCGTGGTTCGGCCGGTGTTTTTTCATTCTTTAATTCAGGAAAAAAAGCTGAAATAGTGGGGTTTGAGGCCGAGACCAAAATAGATCTTGTCTCACCAATAACCAATGATGAAGATGCAAGTACTTCGGGATACGGGCTTAACCTAATCTTCAATGCCACTAAAATGTGGCACAGCCAAGACCTAAAAGAAATTCGAGACGAGAATGGTAATTTCATCAGAACGTTCCGATATAAAGGCCTTACCGAAACCGGTTTGCAAGGTGCTTCGGACTGGATACTTAACACCAGTTTAAATTTTACTACCGCAGGCGAGAACGCTTTTAACGCATCATTAACCGCAAATTATGCCTCTGACAAGATTTTTGCATTAGGTGCCCCAGAAATCCAAAGTCAAAGTGAAACGTTTTACAACGATGCCATCATAGAGAAAGGCTTTGTCGTAATCGATGCCGTATTGAGCAAGGAATTGGGGGAGCACTGGAGCCTGCGACTCATGGGCAGAAACCTCCTAAACCCAGAAATAAAAAGAACCCAATTGGTGAGGCCCAGTACCACAAATATTGAAACAGAAGAAACAGTTCGTTCCTATACCGCTGGATCACAGTTCAGTATAGGACTCAATTATAAATTTTAGAGCACCCACAATGGATTTTTAAATTTTAAAACCGAACACTTATGAAAACGAAAACGATTAAATTTTTGACAATGATTATGGCAGCGGCCTCCATTACACTGGTAGGTTGTAGCAAAGACGACAATACTCCTGATCCAGGAGAAGTTCTACCGGTAGCGACTTGTGCCGACGGTGTGAAAAACGGCACCGAAACGGGCGTAGATTGCGGTGGCGGCTGTGCCAACACTTGCGTTGTTCCAACAGATGGAACAGAGTTGAGCGGAAGTCAAACCGCAGATCTTACCTTAGATCCCACAAAGACCTATGCCCTAAAAGGCACCTATAGCGTTGAAGCAGGAGCAACCTTGACCGTTCCGGCGGGCACCAAGATTATTTCCGATAAGGGTACCGATTTCTATATTGTTGTCCAGAAAGGTGCCAAAATTGACGTACAAGGTACCGCAACGGCACCTGTTATAATGACTTCTGCCAATGAGACCCCTGGAGATTGGGGCGGACTCGTTATCGCCGGAAATGCCACAACTACGGAAGGAATCGATGCAATTGCCGAAGTAGCAGGTATAAAATACGGGGGTACCGATGATACCGATAACTCAGGATCAATCAGCTACTTGGTCATCAACTACGCCGGGGCGCAAATCAATGCAGAATCGCAATACAATGGTCTAACACTTTATGCTGTAGGTTCTGGTACGACCATTGACAATGTAGCCTCACTAAATGGAACCGATGACGGTGTTGAGTTTTTCGGCGGTACCGTAAATGTTACCCATTATTATGCAGAGAACAATGAAGACGATGCCATTGACTGGACAGAGGGCTGGAGTGGCTCTGTTTCCAACGCTTACCTTTTACATACCAATGAAGGTTTTTCTACCGCTTTGGAAGGCGATGGTGTAAACAATGATCCCAAGTTCATAAATCTAACCGCGGTATCATCCGTCGGCGGCACTGCCTTACAGTTTAAAAAGGAATCTGGTGCAACCATAACAGGACTTTCTTTAGCCGGTTATGTTACCATCATTGATATGAAAGATGCAGGGCCTTTGGCCAACGTTCAGATTGATGGTGTGGACGCCGATCCTGCAGATACATATATTGCGGCTCCTTCGGTAGATATTGCCATCTTTGATTGGGTAAATTCAACTACGGAAATCACTACGGAAGTGCTTTCGGGGAGCATCGCTGCCGATATGACCTTAGACGCAAACGTTACCTATTTCTTGAGTAGCACGTTCAGTGTCGATGCCGGTGCAACGCTGACCATTCCCGAAGGAACCAAGATCGTGGCCGATGTAGAAACAGGAGACGCTACTCAAACCTATATTGTGGTACAAAAAGGTGCAAAAATCGATATTCAAGGTACTGCTGCAAACCCTGTAATAATGACCTCTTCAAATGAAAGTTCTGGGGATTGGGGTGGTCTGGTCATTGCAGGAAACGCAGTTACCACAGAAGGGGTAGACGCCACTGCCGAAGTAGGCGGTATTCTTTATGGAGGAACGGATGATACAGATAATTCTGGCTCAATTAATTATCTAATTATCAATTATGCCGGTGCGCAGATCAATGCCGAGTCACAGTACAATGGCCTTACACTTTACTCCGTTGGTTCTGGCACCACCATTGAAAACGTTGCCATTCTTAATGGCAAAGACGATGGGGTAGAATTTTTTGGAGGAACCGTAAACGTGACCAATTACTACGCTGAAAACAACGAGGATGACGCCGTTGACTGGACAGAAGGTTGGAGCGGCACCTTGACCAATGCCTACCTTTCGCACACCATCGTCGGATTTTCTACGGCCTTGGAAGGTGATGGGGTCAATAACGATCCGAAATTCGTAAACCTTACCGCTATCTCTACCAGTAATGGTACGGCGCTGCAATTTAAAAAAGAATCTGGGGCAACTATTACCAATCTCTATTTGGAAGGGTATGCCACTTTGATTGATATGAAAGATGCAGGACCTTTAACCAATGTACAGATAGATGGTACCGACGCAACACTTACTGGCCCTTATAACTTAGGTACACCAGTTGATAATTCTATGTTTGATTGGGCAACAGGCAACTAGCGCTTAATTAAATACCACTGAAAACCCTGCTGAAAAGCGGGGTTTTCTTTTTACATAAAGTTGAATACGATTAAAGCTATGGTAAGGTTAGCAGATCCATGACCCATTAAATGACCAAATTTTAATCTGCACATAACTTTAATTTTACATTCGGGTACGTTCTTTGTGCCGAACTTTAACTAGTAGTATGAAAAAGCTTTTTCTTAGTATCGCGATCTTGATAACAGCCATAGTGGTTTCTCAAAACCAAGGTTCGATCAAAGGCAATATTCTCGATAACGAAATGCAAAACGAACCTCTATTGTTCGCCAATGTGCAACTAAAG
>JBATIN010000007.1:0-3801 GCA_049667765.1 Flavobacteriaceae bacterium | reverse complement strand
AGTCCAAACTATTCTGATGGCTCCATAATTTGCTCTGTAATTGTCCTTCATGCAAGCATCGGTGTACCTCTTTTATCTCATGTGAATATCCTTTGCCCAAGGTAGGCAGTTCAAAACTCTCGCTATGACCATTTTCTTCAAGGGTATAGCCCTGGGCCTCATGCCAACGGGGGTGTATAAATATTGCCCCTTGTTCCCCTGAGATCTCGGCTTTCATTTCCGATTTGGAGTTAAGGCCGCTATACAGCATGGCCTGTGCATTTGGATAATCGAAAATCATAGCCGTTTGAATTTCTGCACCTGTGGTATGAAATTTTGAACTGTCTTGAATTTTATCGGGCATGCCCAATAGCAAATAGGATAGAAAAATAGGATATATGCCAATGTCGAGAAGAGAACCGCCCGCAAGATCAGGGTTCAATAATCGCCCTTTTTCATCGCGATCCATGGCGTAAAAAGCGAAATCGGCATGTAGGTAATTTAGATTTCCTATTGCCCCTTCCTCCACCAGTTGTTTCACTTTACGTATTGTAGGATTAAAGCGTGTCCACACCGCCCCCATCAAGAAAACCTTATTCTCCTGGGCACAGGTTATCATTCGCTGTACCTCGCTTTTGTTGATGCCCATAGGTTTTTCACATAGCACATGCTTCCCTTTTAGCATGGCCTTTATGGCCCATTCGGCATGACCCGTATGTGGGGTGGCAATATATATTACATCGACCTCGTCCGACTCGAACAAGGCTTCATAGGTGCCAAAATATTCTATTGCTCCATATTCCAATGCAAATGCCTTGGCCCTTTCAAAATTTCTAGATGCGACGGCGGTCAAACATCCATCGTCTACTTTTTGAAGGTCTTTTGCAAAACTATGTGCTATTTTACCGGGACCAAGAATTCCCCAGCGAATCTTTTTCACCATTTCACTGTCGTATTTTGCCAAATGTAATCAAATTTTAGTCCTTATCTTTAACCGAAATAACGAAAGCTAACCGTAATGGACATCAATTTCAATAAGAACGAAGACCATAATAAACTCCTGCTATCCGAACTCAGAAAACGACTCGCAAAAGTAAAGTTGGGCGGAGGGAAATCGCGTATTGAAAAACAACACCAACAAGGAAAACTGACCGCTAGGGAACGCATCGACTATTTGTTGGATACCCAAAAGGAAAGTATTGAGATCGGTGCGCTGGTTGGTGAAGGCATGTACGAAGAACATGGTGGCTGCCCATCTGGCGGGGTGGTCGTAAAAATTGGTTACGTGAGCAACAAGCAGTGTATTGTAGTTGCTAATGACGCCACGGTAAAAGCCGGAGCCTGGTTTCCGATGACGGCCAAGAAAAATTTAAGGGCACAAGAAATATCCATTGAAAATAGATTGCCCATCATTTATTTGGTAGATAGCGCTGGAGTATACCTGCCCATGCAGGATGAGATTTTTCCCGATAAGGAACATTTTGGGCGTATTTTCAGGAACAATGCCATTATGAGCAGTATGGGAATCACTCAAATAGCCGCCGTGATGGGAAGCTGTGTTGCGGGCGGAGCCTATTTGCCCATTATGAGCGATGAAGCCCTGATCGTCGACAAAACAGGAAGCATCTTCTTGGCGGGAAGCTATTTGGTAAAAGCAGCCATAGGCGAAAACATCGATAATGAAACCTTGGGCGGTGCCACCACACATTGTGAGATTAGTGGGGTCACCGATTATAAGGCCAAAGACGATAAAGATGCCCTTGATACCATAAAGAATATCGTTGGGAAAATAGGTGATTTCGATAAAGCGGGCTATAACCGTGTAAAAGCTGCCAAGCCTAAAAGCAACGCAGAGGATATTTTCGGCATTTTACCCGCCTCGCGTAGCGATCAGTATGATATGCTAGAAATCATTGAACGCTTAGTTGACGATTCTGATTTTGAAGAATATAAAAAAGAATTCGGGAAAACCATTTTGACCGGATATGCCAGAATAGACGGTTGGGCCGTTGGCATTGTCGCGAACCAGCGAAAAGTGGTGAAAACCGCCAAGGGCGAAATGCAGTTCGGAGGGGTCATCTATTCAGATTCTGCCGATAAGGCCACCCGATTTATCGCCAATTGCAATCAAAAGAAAATACCGCTTGTCTTTCTTCAAGATGTCACCGGTTTCATGGTCGGCAGTAAGAGCGAGCACGGCGGTATCATTAAAGACGGGGCTAAAATGGTGAATGCGGTAAGTAATTCCGTGGTACCAAAATTCACCGTGGTCATCGGCAATAGCTATGGAGCCGGAAATTATGCCATGTGCGGAAAAGCTTATGACCCAAGGCTCATCGTCGCCTGGCCGAGTGCCGAATTGGCCGTAATGAGTGGCAACTCTGCTGCGAAGGTATTGCTTCAAATCGAAAAATCGTCTTTAAAGAAAAGAGGCGAAACGATCACCGACAAAAAGGAAACGGAATTGTTTAACAAGATAAAGGCCCGCTACGATAATCAGATATCGCCTTATTATGCCGCTTCAAGACTTTGGACAGATGCCGTAATCGACCCCTTGGATACCCGAAGTTGGATTAGCATGGGCATTGAGGCCGCCAACCAGGCCCCTATTGAGAAACCTTTTAATATGGGGGTTTTACAGGTTTAGCCTGAAACGGATTTCGTTTCGGTATCGATGGTGAGCAATACCTGTTTTATGTTCCGCTCCGAAAGTTTAAAAAGCAGTACATAGCTGTTCTGGGTGTTTTTGCCATAATCGAAAAAAACAGTTACTTTCAAAAAGCTGGGTTCATTGGTCTTATTGCTTAAATAGGTGCCGTTTATTTGCCACTCTCCCTTAAAATCATCGTCCAGAAAAAACTGTTTGCTTTCATAGCCTTTTTGTTTTTCAATACTGTCACTAGCAGGTGTTTTCCATGTATCGAAATACTCATCAGGACTCACCACTTGCAGCTCGATTTCAGCGTCGGGGCGGGACCATTCAAAAACAAGCCTGGTGGTCGGGTACTCCAACGAATCGTTTAAAGCGATATTCTCAATGTCCCAATTATCGGTGTTCTGTTGTACAAGGGTATTGGACTCCAAGGTCATTAGAAAATCAGCCCCGTACTTGTCATAAGGTATAGTATCTAGGCTTGTAACCGCTGTTTCATAACGGGCATAGTACTGTAAGGCCTTATTATAATTGCCCGTGGCGGCATAGGCATTGGCTACATCGCGATGCGACTGGGCCGCTTTTGATCGTAATTTCAATAGTTGTAAATAGATTTTTAAGGCATTTTCGGGTTGGTTCAAGGTTTCATACCGATAGGCCAAGGCCTTTAGCACCGTAACATCATTTGCATAGGTACTGCTTACGAACTGTAGCAGCTCGGCCGTTTTTTCCCTATTATCCCATTTTTTTAAAAAGTACTCGGAAACATCGAAAAAAAAGGTGGGCATTTCTTTATACATGGTTTTTTGTTTCTCGTAATGTTCCAAGGCCTCTTTCTCTGTTTTGAATGCACCGAAATCGTGCATATAAGAAGAAACTTCAGGGCTATAGGGTATTTGCTGGCTTGCCAAGGTGGCCAAGCTATCAGCTAGAGCAGCATTGTCATAAACCCTTGGCACCCCTCGATCGTCGATGCGGGTCTGTTCTTTGGTGTTGATAATTATGACCCCACCTGCCCCTCTTGGACCGTATCGAGAGACTGCCCCATTTCGTGTTAGAACGGCGACGCGATCAATATCGCTTACATTGATAAAGGTTGGAGCGATGTCATAGATAAACCCATCTACGTCAAAAATCGCCGGTGGGGGTGGGCGTATTCCGCCTGGCAA
>JBATIN010000006.1:0-2791 GCA_049667765.1 Flavobacteriaceae bacterium | reverse complement strand
ACTTAGAGATAATATCATAAAGACACTACGCATAAGTTAACTTCGAATGAACCGCAATGATTAGTGGAAAAGGGAAGGTCTGAAAACGTAGGGAAAAACTTAAAGTGCTAGCAATTATAAGACGTTAATAGTATTCAAGACGGGTCTAAAATATAGTGCTTGAAAGAAATTATCAAAAGTAGTATAGTAAGGGTCTTGAACGGAAGTTCTCCATTATAACGTTCATTTTATGTTGCTGTCCCAAATTGATAGATAAAAACCCATCTAGTTCCATTTGAGGTTCTTCTTTTAGTTATTGTCGATGACCTAATAACTAGTGTATCAAAATTCATTGGTATATTACAAACTCAACTGCCTATTGCAACTGCATACCGCCCACTCTTTTTTCTTATCTTAGCCCAATGCTTTCTAAAAAGACAAAATACGGTTTAAAAGCGCTTACCTACTTGGCTTCCCAAAAGGATAACAAGCCCGTTCAGATCGCTGAAATTGCGACTCACGAGAATATTTCCCAAAAGTTTTTGGAGAGCATTTTACTATCCTTGAGAAAAACCGGATTCCTTGGTTCTAAAAAAGGAAAGGGTGGGGGGTATTACCTTATTAAAAATGCCAATGAAATTTTAATGACCGATGTCATGCGAATTCTTGAGGGCCCTATTGCCATGGTTCCCTGCGTAAGCTTGAATTTCTATGAAAAGTGCGACGATTGCCCAGACGAAAAGACTTGTGCCGTTAATAAACTGATGCTTAAAGTCAGGGATGCGAACTTGTCCGTGTACCGAAATAATACCTTGGCCGACCTCGTCGTAAAAGCTTAATTAAGCAAACTCCCTTAAAATAACAGATTAGTTTCACAAGAAATCATAAATTATATTGTGATATTTCTAAATACATACTATATTTTTTATTAATCTATTAAAACTATAGGGTTAATGTAAATTAATTTAAGAACTGGGTGATTGTGCCGCATAAATATCCTATGTTTGCATACTCTATTAAATAGATAGGGTAATTAGATTAATCAAATTTAGCTCATGATCGTTGACCAGTTCGTTTTAAAAGACCAAGAAGGTAAAGGGAAGTTCGAAAGTGATAGAACCTCTGAAAAACCAATTCGCAGTGTTGCCAAAGCCGTGAGCTGGAGGGTCATCGGCACCTTGGACACCTTATTGATATCTTATTTATTGACAGGTGAAGTGGCCATCGCAGCTTCAATTGCCTCCATTGATTTTGTGACAAAAATGTTTCTCTATTTTTTTCATGAACGTCTTTGGAACAAAATCAGTTGGGGAAAGTAAAAAACTATAGATTATGGCCTTTACACAAGAACAAATTACTAAGCTGAACGCTCAGTTCAAAGGAATTCCACCCGAAGAAATTATTTCGTGGGCCCTGAAACGAGCGGGCCATCCGGTGGTTACCACTAATTTTCGACCTTATGAAGTGGCTATACTTCACGCAGTGGCCGAAGTAAAAAAAGACATTCCGGTAATTTGGTGCGATACAGGGTACAATACGCCAAATACCTACAAACATGCTGAAGATCTAATTCAACGCATGCAATTGAATATTGACCTGTACGTGCCAAAACAAACGACGGCTCATCGCGATGCCTTAATGGGTATTCCGCAGATCGATGACCCGAGGCATGAGGCTTTTACCCATGAAGTAAAACTAGAACCTTTTGGTAGGGCGATGGAAGCGCATAAACCCGATGTTTGGTTCACGAACCTGAGAAAAGGCCAAACCGCATTACGCGATTCGTTGGATATTTTAAGCTTAAGCAAAGACGGTGTTTTAAAAGTGAGTCCGTTTTACCACTGGTCAGATACCCAATTGGATGCGTATCTAAGAGAAAGAAATCTCCCGAACGAACATACCTATTTTGACCCTACTAAAGTATTGGAGAATAGAGAGTGTGGGTTGCACACTTAGAAAGTAGACGGTTGACAGTAGCAGTTCGCGGTCAATAAGATGAACAGAATTAAAATGCATGAATTGCTAAAATCATAGTCCTTTTTGAACTTGAACTTGAATTTTTATGAAAGACACATCACATATAAACCCCTTGGAGAACGAAGCGATCTACATCTTTCGAGAAGTTGCGGCGCAGTTTGAAAAGCCAGTGCTTTTGTTTTCCGGAGGAAAAGATTCCATAACCTTGGTGCGTTTAGCTCAAAAGGCCTTTTGGCCGGCCAAGATTCCATTTCCGTTAATGCATATCGATACGGGACATAATTTTCCGGAGACCATTGAATTCCGTGATAGACTGGTAGAAGAACTGGGGTTGGAACTGATCGTTCGCAATGTTCAAGATTCTATAAACCAGGGAAAAGTAAAGGAAGAATCCGGTAAATATTCGAGTCGTAATTCGCTTCAAACAACAACGCTTTTAGATGCTATCGAAGAATTTAAATTCGATGCCTGTATCGGCGGGGCACGAAGAGATGAAGAGAAAGCGCGGGCTAAAGAACGAATCTTTTCGGTTCGTGACGATTTCGGTCAATGGGATGAAAGAAACCAACGCCCGGAGCTTTTTGACATGCTGAACGGACAAATTGAGTTGGGGCAGAATGTACGGGTTTTTCCGATCTCAAATTGGACGGAGTTGGACGTTTGGTCCTATATCGAAAAAGAGAAAATCGAAATTCCGTCAATCTATTTTGCACACAAACGAAAAGTATTTTTAAGGGATGGATTGATTTGGTCGCACTCGGAATATGTTTTTCAAGAAGATGACGAAGAGGTATTGGAGCGTATGGTGCGTTTTAGAACGGTAGGCGATATGAGC
>JBATIN010000005.1:0-6776 GCA_049667765.1 Flavobacteriaceae bacterium | reverse complement strand
TATAGGCCTCTGCATAATAAAGACCATCGGGAAAATTTTCCGCCTTCAGACTTTCCGCTCCACTCAGCAGTTCGCTCCATATTTCGAAAAAACCCGCAACCTCCTTAGGCGGTATCGGAACAATATGAACGATCTTACCACTTTCCCAAGCTTCGAAACAAGCAGCCGTGTAGGGTTCGGTTTTGTCGAGGTCATACGTAAAGGATTTGCTTCGGAAACTATTCCCGTTTTTACTCCCTTCATTCCAGGTTGCCCAAAACATATGTTTTTCGGCTGCCACATCGGGAAGCCATACATACGAAAATTCAGAAGGAATGCCCAGTAAAAGCAATTGCTCGTGAAATACGCGCGAGGTAACGTCCAGTTCGTTGGAATGCTGCATGAGCATACTTTGTATACGGGTACGCTCAAGGGCGCTCTCTATCTCTAATTCCCTATTTTTTTGCTCTAATTCTTTGGTGCGCCGTTTTATTGCCTCCCGCAGTTCTTGATTTTCTTCATTTATCTTGTTATAACCAATAGTTTCTCCTTCTTCGGCCTTACTATCTGGAACTGAGTAATGCTGATAGATAAATCGCCAACCTTCCTTATTTTTTTTAAGGGCATTGCTAAATCGAAACCTACTGTAAAAATTCCACTTTTCATCGGCCAAAAACCAAGCATCGAAAAAATGTGTTATGAAAATAAGCTCTCCAAATTGCTCTACGACCTTCGTTTCATTTCGCAATTCGGTTTTTCCTGCGAATTGTTCACCGGTATCCGAAAAAAATTGAGTGGTATCTTTCCGGTTTAGAAACTCTTCGTTATTGGTCGAACCTATAAAATGAAAGTCGACGTCTAAATATGAATCGTAGGTTTTGGTGTCTCCGTTTAGGTAACTGTGCATCCAGGTTTCATACACCTTTAAAACTTCGGATTCTATTTTTTTGGTCGGTTTCATGGGTTGGTAGTACTAGTAATGAATATAGTGAATGTTTTGCTTGTTCGAAGGCAAGTTAGTTTTAGTTATAAGGTTTTTATGTACTTCGTTACAGCATTTTATCATGTTTGATATGTTTGCACTTGCCTTAATTGTTTGGCTTACGTAAGACAACGTATTTAAACTTTAGTAAATGATTCAACAGTATCATTCCCTACTACCCATGCAGTGGTCAAAACAAACATTGCGGCATCTTTCTGTTTAAGGTCAAATTGAAGGGTGATATGTGTATCGTTTGTCATACCGGGGTATTCGAACCTGTTTTCCCCAACATATTCAAAACGCTCCCCGAAAACTTCATTTTGTAGCCATAAGAGCCCATCTCTTTCAAAAAGCTCTTGGACCTTACCGGTTTCTTCATTTTTATAGTTTCCGGTAATTTGGGAAAGGGAATCATAAGAGACCTTCAAACGTTCGTTCAGTCAATAACAACCATTTTCTTTATTAATTTCGAGTACTCTGTTTTTAGCTTCATCGGAAGCAGAACACGGATCTTTATCTAAATAAGGATCTCCATTTAAGTAGATTTGGCTTACCAAACTTTGATATCCTGGAGTGGACACCACCATGTAAATGTGCCGGTCGAATCATCCCTCCACCTGCCTAGTATTACAAGTTGGGCCACTGTTGTTAAAACCAATTTAAGATGGCCCTAATAAAGAATATTGTCCAATATTCGGTCTAGGTTTCGCTCCATCATTGTGAACTTTTTGTCAGTAAAGAAAACCGCATTTACTTCTTTGCGAAACTCCATAAGTTCCATAGTGGAGAAATAGTGCCAGTGCACATTTTGTTGGATTTTTTCGAGACTTTCATCCTCCGAATCATCGCTAAACTCCTTGTACATTTTAACGAAGGTTTTTAGATTGGATTTTGATTTTATTAATTTTAATTCTTTTCCAGTTTCTTTTGAATCTGCATTTGCACAGAGCAACAAAATATAAATTTGAAGTTCCGTTTTTGACCAATTATTTTTGCTTGTTTTCATAATATCGATTTATTTCGTGTTCATATAATCTGGTTCACTTTTCTGCTATGATGTTTTAAACGCCATCACTATTCACTCAGGTAGGCCATACATTCAATTTCCACCCTGGCATTTATCGATAGTCCATTGTCGCAAATGCACTTCTTGCCGGCTTGTTTTCAGGAAAGAACTAAATGTTTTCCACATTCATTTCTGCCCATTCTTCAATCGCTGCAAGCATACAAGTGCATTTGATGATATTTTCAATTGATGATCCGTTCGCTTCCAAAATTTCCAAGGCTTGTTTGCCTTTAAATCGTTTGACATCATAGAAATCGACCAAGAGGTTTTTTACTTTAAAATCTCTTGAAAAATTGGAAAGAGCGGGTTCAGATTTCCAATAAGTCTGGTTGTCAACTGCAGTAGCCTATGCTTGGACATTGGTGTTACAATCGTCATCGTGGTTTTCTTTTGCTGGTCGGTTGTCAAAAGCGCACCTTGGCAGCGGTCCCATGACCCAAATGAACTTTCCTACATTCGATCCGTTTTTGGATGGCGTAAATACGAGCACTGTACACATCATCGCTATGGTACTTTTTGTTGTGTACAGCCATTCCTGCTTCAAATTGTTTGATATGTGCAGGGTTTGCCGTGAGCATTCCAAGTTCGAATACTGGGTATTCTGTGTTTTGTGACATTACCAAGAACGGTAAAATTAACATCCAGTAAGAAATTGTTTTCGTATTGAATTATATCTAGGATTGCTGGTTTTGATAGTACCCATGCTCAAATGCTTAAACCTCTACAGGTATGGAGACCGTTATGGGTTCCAACACGGTGTGTTTGGCTTTCAATGCAGTGGTAGAAGGATCATTTAAGATCGCTTGAAACTTATCCATGTCGGTTACTTCCATAATCAAAACCACTGAATTTGAATCGTCTGCATCTTGAAATGTTTTAAGGTCTGATATGGCAGGTGCAAGTACATCAAGCCTGTCTTGGTGGCCTTTCAACCAAGTATCAATATTTCCTACTTTGTGACGGGTTACGACAGTTTTTGTCATTTTTAGTGTATTTATTATTTGTGCCTACTCTATGCGGTTTTCGGCGACTCCGTTATTGCCATTGGCCTGCATTATTTTGTCTTCGCGACGTTATGAATTTCTGTTAAATGGGCCATAAACCAGATTACCCTTCAACAGAACCTACCAAAAGTGTAGCCCCACCCGTTGCAAAATTGGCAAGGTCGTCAGCAGTGTCCTGCCCCTCTTGTGACCCCATGGTTGACCTCATCGTTTCGGGGTCGGAAAACCAGAATTCAGCCATCCGGTGATATTCCGGTTTGCTGCCATCGGGAGTATTTATAAATTTTGTGAGCTCTAATTTGGAATGGCCCTTCATCTTGGCTGCTTTGGGCAAATGGGTGTTGGCATAATAATCCTCAAAAGCAGAAATATCTGCAGGATGGCCATATAGTACTGTTAGTTTGATCATAACAATTGTTGTTTAATGTTGAGATGCAATGCATTGTTTTTTTACTTTTTTTGGTCTAGTTGGGTAAAGACCGCCTACTGCAATAGTCTTTTAATCTTTCCTTGGGTTTATTCTGATTTATGAACCTCCAATTCTATTTCAATCATTAACTCGGGTAGTGCCAATTCCTTTACCCCTAGCCAAGACCCTGTCGGGAATTTATTCTTATAAATTTCATTTCGATACCCGGAAACTTCAAGAAACTTGGGCATGTCAGTAGTGAACACGTTTTCTACGATCACATCTTCAAAGGTGCATCCAAAATGGTTCAACACTTTTTCAAGATCTGAATAGCAATTTTTCATCTGTTGTTCCAAATCGCCGATAGCGGTCGGGTTGCCTTCATCGTCCATGCTTACGGCGCCTGATATTTTAATATCGTTGCCAATTTTTACGGCATGCGAATAGCCATAGGCTTTTTCCACTTCTGGGCGTAACAGAAAATATTCCGGTATTTCCTTTTCAACTATTATTTCTGTTTGTTCAATTGATTCTTTTATAGGTTGCTCTTTGCAGCTATGGATAGCACCTATACATGTTAGAATTCCAAAAACTAAGATATTTTTTACATTCATTTTATTTTAAATTAGGTTAATAAACTTATTAGGTTCCACCCATGGTTCCCCCTAAATATGGGAATGATAGGCCTAGTTGGGTTTATTTTCTTAAATACTTTGCGCATCTGCAAGCTGCCTGGTTTCGACATATTGTTGAAAACCGATTACTTTACCAACTTTAAGCGTCCAACGATGTGCTTCTTGTACATCAATCGGAATATCGGTTTTATTATATTTTCCTTTATACCGCAGCGTGGCCAGCACCTGATTCTTAGGTATTTCATGCTGTAGGATATCAACAAGCCTAGAATTCTCCCATTCGCCACCTTTTCTTGCGAAAACCCCGTTCAGCATTACCTCCGGTCATTTATATGAATTCCCATCGCATATGGGTTCCCTTCGGCCTCATTTCATATGTTACTATCATCTAAACCGTCAAGAACAGTAGCGATATCAACAGTTGCAAAGGCCTTGAATAAATTTTCAATTGTATTTTTCATAGGGTTTGATTTTTTAAAAAAATAGACAGGCTATGTAATGACAATTCTTTTGATTACTACTTAATTTAAACACTAACCATTAGATGTATTGTCACTTGTTTCCCCCCGAAAACGATAACCTGTCTATATGTTTACTAGATAATAATAGTCAAAATGATACAAGGCTTGCCTCGAAATCAAAGGATATAAAAAAAACCTAACACAATCCACCCTTAGTTCCCCCCGAAAAATTGGATGGATTGTTCCGTTAGGTTTGGTTGTCTTCTTATTTAGGCGGACTCAAAGTATAGCCCAATTGCTCATATACTCCACTCATATCGAAATAGACATGCTCATCGGTCAGTTTCCCCTCTAAATCGTAATGGCATATGGTATAGCCATGTGTTACCGATTTTTTCCCGGTCGCGGGAATGTCTCCAAACGACCCTGTATTCGTTCCCGTAACCGTCCAATTACTATATGACTTACCATCTCTTATTTCAAGATTATCATGGGTAATATTAAAATCAGGATACGCTTTATGAAAAACCTTTATGACCGCTGCCTGTTCGGCAGGGTTGCTAGCCTCTTTGATACCGTTGGCATATCTGGTAAAGTCTTTGGTCGCAATGTTGTGGAAATCGTCCATCCCTTGATTGTTCAGTAATTCGAAATAGGCCTCATAGGTAGCCCTAATTTTTTGGACCGTTTCAGGCTCGTTTTTCTTGGCCTCGATTGCTTGCAATGCTAAAACCATTGGGGCATTGTCCCAATTACCACTGGATCTAACAATTTTGCCATCTTTGAACTGTGCCGTCAAATGAATGGGTATTTTGATTTTAGTGTTATTCGCCTTTAGCGTGCCTTCCCAATCTCCCCAAAAGTTGACCCATGTATCACCTTTGTCCGTTACCACCATTTCATATTCTTGTTCTTTATCCAAAAAACCACGGGTTGAAAGATTTGTCAAACTCTCTTTATGAAAAGCCACCATATCCTCCAGTGAAAGACCAACATCTGAACTGTTGTTGTAGGTTTTAGCGGTGTCGGCATAATGTTTGGTCATACCTTCCCAATCTTGGTCATTATAGCTCTTAATGACAGACTTAAAAGTGTCGATTTCAGGCGATTGTTGGGTGTAGCGTTGTTTTTGGTTACAGGCCGTAATAAGGACAATAGTAAGCCCTAGCAAGATTGCTCTTTTCATGATTGTATTTTTTATTTGTTCTTCCCGAGAAGTCGGGAATCTTTTTGATTTAAGCTGCGTTAAAAGAAAACCAGGCAATCATTGACTGGGCCTATAAATTTTATTTTGAAGGCGAATATGCCATATCGGGTCGCATTTGACCCTCGACTATCTGATATTCCAAAAGATTCGCTTGAAAATCACCATAGGTTTTGCCCCATTCCTCTCCCATAAGTTTGTTATTCTCGTCGATTTTAGTTGCGTAGTCCACGGCATCTTTTGCGGCAATGGCCACCATATAAAAAGCCCCACGGGCACCAAAACCGCTCTTATATGTGCGATAATGAACTTTTGAGTTATTACGTTCAAAAAGTTTTTTGATAGCCAAAGCCTTTTCCCTCACTATATCTTTGTTGGCAGGGATGTAATGGAAATAGTGGAATTTTCGATAGTCTTGACCTTCGGGCGTTTGTGTCATGCCACCGGGCATATAGCTTAGCTCTTCGTCTAAATGAATAACGTAGTCATGCTCCGTATCATAGCTTTTATCCATTTTGTCGAACAATGCACCCATGGCTGCTGAGCCCATTTTTTCGGATAGGGTATTAAAAGCGTCGTAGTTGATGTCGGCCATCGATTCTATTGGGCTGACCCATAGGTATCTATGGTCTGTGGTAGTTGTGACAATCATACCCGGCCCTTGAATGTTGTGCTTTTTCATGTTGGAGGTCAGGTCTTTACAGGTGGTTTCGTAAGCGGCGACCATAGATGGTTTTACCACATCTTCATGAATCCAAAATAACTGTGTTTTACTGTCTTGTGCTTGAATTAGCGGCATCAATAGCAATGCCATTACACTGAATAGTTTTGTTTGAAGTGTTTTCATAATTTCTCGGTATTAACTGTTTTGACTATTTTCAAATGATTTACCTAAAAAAAGAATAAAAACCCCATCATAAAATCGAACTAGGACGAATACGTCTTTAAACTGTCCGAACAACTCTTTTTAGTTATCGAACGAATTATCATGATATTGTTGTATATTTAACAGAACCCGTTCCCCCCGCTGTAAAGC
>JBATIN010000004.1:0-1554 GCA_049667765.1 Flavobacteriaceae bacterium | reverse complement strand
CTTTCAAATGTCAAATTAACTAACTCAGCTATTAACTGAATGCAATATTACATTTCAATCCAGTTACCTTCTGAATCAGCATACAATGTACCAGAAGTACCATCTTCTAAAGATACTTCTAACTTATACTGTGCTGCTTCGTTGGCATATGCTTTGTTGATAGTAGCTGTTGGGTAGTTTTTAGTTACCGCAGCTGTTACCGCTTCTGGTAATTCTTCTACAGCAACTTCTGTGAAATCATCTTGGGCGGCAACAACTTCAGTTGCTACTGCTTCAACTGCTTGCTCTGCATCTTGTGCAAAAACAGAAATACTTCCAAAAGCCAATGCTACTACAAAAAATAATTTTTTCATGATTTTTATATTTATGTTCATAATTAAACTCGGTTCATACATAGAAAATATGATACCAATTTTGTGTTTTTTCATAAGTCATTGACAGTCAGAATATTGACAAAATCATAGCTTTTTAGAAGTGTGTAAAAACGGGTATTTTTACAGAGCAACGTGTAAAAAATATACGGGAACACAACGTTAACTCCTATTTAATATAATAAGACTACAACTTCAATCTTAGATAAGGAGGTACTTACTCGAATGAGACCCCTTTTATCTTTGCAAGGGAAGCTTACTCTTCTTCTTTAACTTCTTGATATTTCTGACAATAGATTCGCATTCCGTTGCCTTGATGTAGGTTTCAGAGGCGTGAATAACAATATGAAGCGCCGAGCATTGATTTTTCAACCTTCCGCTAATAATGAAAAATGAAAAAGCCCTGCGTTGCAGGGCTTTCAAATGTCAAATTAACTAACTCAGCTATTAACTGAATGCAATATTACATTTCAATCCAGTTACCTTCAGCGTCAGCGTACAATTCAGCTGTTTCACCGTCTTCTTTGGCAACTTCTAACTTATATTGTGCTGATTCGTTAACGTAAGCTTTAGAAATTGTTGCGCCTGGGAAAGCTGTTTCCAAAGCTACAGTGATAGCTTCTGGTACTTCTTCGATAGCTACTTCAGCGAAACCATCTTGAGCTTCTACTACTTCAGTTGCTACTGCTTCCACTGCTACTTCTTCTTCTTGTGCGAATGCAGTCATTGTTCCTAAAGATAATGCTGCTACTAAAAATACTTTTTTCATTTTACGTGTTTTTAAAAATTAGATTCTATTTGTTTTGATAATCACTTACATCTACGGGAAAATGATGCCATTTGGATTTTATAATTGATAATAATTTTAAAACGCTGTAATTCAAATGGTTATAATATTTTTATTTTATGATCAAATGTATAGGGGTGTGTAAAATCAATAAAAAGTGTGTACTAATTACACACTTTTTACACAATTGTTTAAAATCACAATCAAATCATATCACCAAGTATTAATTTTTTACCTGATGGGAAGGCTTTAATAGGTCGTTTACCGTTTTAACAGGATTGAATGTAGTCGACGCCACCTCAACAAAGATCGTATTCCATAAAGCCATGCCTCCGTTCCATAGTCCAGGAAGTTCTAACGCTTTTAATTTTCTGCCTTCTTGGGTTTTTTCAGTGA
>JBATIN010000003.1:0-9580 GCA_049667765.1 Flavobacteriaceae bacterium | reverse complement strand
CCTCACAAGTTCAAAAGACTGATGTGCGCATCGTTGCCGCAACGAACATCAATATGTTCGAATCCATTAAAAAAGAAAAATTCAGGGAAGACCTCTATTATCGATTAAGCACGGTAGAAATCAACATTCCGCCATTACGTGAACGAAAAGACGATATTCATTTGTTATTCAGAAAATTCGCTTCCGATTTTGGCCAGAAATACAAAATGCCGACCATTCGCTTAGATGATGATGCAGTTCATCTGCTATTGAAATATCGATGGCCCGGTAATATTCGTCAATTACGAAATAGCGCCGAACAGATTTCGGTTTTAGAAGAAAGCAGAAATATATCGGCGGCAACCTTAAGCAGTTACTTGCCTAATACAAATACGTCTAACCTACCCGCGGTTATTGGTGGCGATAAAAAAGAAGGTGATTTTAGTACGGAACGCGAAATTTTGTACAAAGTGCTTTTTGATATGAAAGGAGATTTGAACGATCTAAAAAAACTGACCTTAGAGCTATTAAAGCATAACGATACCGAAAAAGTACAAGAAGAAAACGAGACCTTGATCCAAAAAATTTATGGCCAAAACGGACATGATTATGAGGATGATATAGAGGATACTGATTCTACCGAGCTGTTACAGCTACCATCAACCCCTGCGGAAACATCCCTTAGACCCGTACAGCAAGAAGACAAATACCATTTTGCCGAAGAAATCGAAGAAGAAGAAACCCTATCTTTACATGAAAAGGAAATCGAGCTCATTAAAAAATCATTAGAGCGCAATAGAGGCAAACGAAAGGCTGCAGCCGCCGAGCTTGGCATTTCAGAACGAACGCTATATCGAAAAATAAAGCAATATGACCTTTAATAAGTTTCTAGTTTCTATAGTTTCAAGTTGCACAACGTAAACTCGAAACCCTAAAGTCAAATTAATTTGAATAAACTAAAGAGAACCATATTATTCGCATTTCCGATCGTTCTATTATTTGGATGTGGTATCTACAATTTTACAGGTGGCGACCCCGGGTTGGCAAAAACATTCCAGGTAAACTATTTTCAAAACTATGCCACCCAGAGCCCGGGTTCTACCTTTGAACCGGGCATGGATCGCGATTTTACCTTGGCATTACAAGATAGAATCCAAAATCAATCGAGTTTAACCTTGGTCAATAGTGGCACTCCGGATCTGTTATATGAAGGTGAGATTGTAGAATATAGAATATCGCCAATGAGCGCCACCGCCCAACAGACCGCGGCACAAAACCGACTGTCGATAGCTGTAAAAGTGCGATTTTACAACCATACCGTAGAAGATGGAGCCAAAGATTTTGACCAAAGATTTTCATTCTTTTACGACTATCCGGCAGCCACTCAATTATCATCGGTAAAAGACGAAGCCCATGAAATAATCTTTGAACGCATCACACAAGATATTTTTAACGCATCTTTGGCCGATTGGTAGCCTACATTAAATAGAACCTGATTTTGAAACCAGTTACCCTGAGCGCAGTCGATGGGTTGAACCTTGAACCTTGAATGAAAGTACAGGACTTTACATATCTCTTACAGCAACCGGACCATTTGGTGACTACCGAACACACCCGCCAGCTTGAAGATATTATTATGGAATACCCCTACTTTCAAGCAGCAAGGGCCTTATACCTCAAAGGACTAAAAAATAGTAACAGTTTCAAATACAACAACGCGCTGAAAGTAACAGCTGCCTATACAACCGATAGAGATGTGCTTTTCGATTTTATTACCTCAAAAGAATTTCATCAAAATAGTATTGCCGATGCCCTATCATTTAAAAAAGATACACAAGAAGAAGAAAACTCGGTTGATCTAAGCAAATCGGCAAACACGGCACCTGTCGAAGACAATCATTTCACAGGCACAAAAGAGGATGCGGAAAAGATTTTAGACCCTGAGATTTTTACCCCTAGGATAGGCGCTGAAAAGAAAAAGGACACTAAGGAAAACAAAAAATCTTCCGAAAGTTTAGCCATTGGCCAGCCTTTAGATTTTACCAAAAAAGAAAAACACTCGTTCAGCGAATGGCTACAGTTGACTTCGGTAAAAGCCGTTACAAAAGAATCAACTGAAAAGTTCGACAATAATATAAGTCCCGAAAAAGATGCCGAACAAAAAACAAAGAGCAACGGTGTAAAAAAGAAGAAATTCGACCGTATCGATAAATTCTTAAATGAAAATCCGAAAATCGTACCTCAAGAGAGCGTTGCAAAAGTAGATATTGATGCCTCTTTGAAATTCGATAAGAATGAATTAATGACCGAGACCCTCGCAAAAGTGTATTTAGAACAAAAAAAATACAAGAACGCCATACAAGCCTACAAAATTTTAAGTTTGAAATATCCGGAAAAAAGTGGTTTCTTTGCGGACCGAATTAAAGCGGTGGAAAAAATACAAAAAGAAAATACAGAAGAGTAATGAGTACATTTTCAATATTCTTGATTCTAATCATTATCGTTTGCTTCCTATTGGTACTGGTAATCATGGTTCAGAACCCTAAGGGTGGCGGATTATCTTCCTCATTTGGCGGCGGCGGAAACCAAGTAGTGGGCGGCGTAAAGAAAACAGGTGATTTCCTAGATAAAAGCACATGGACATTGGCTATACTATTAGTGGTATTGATTATGGCCAGTAACATAGCCCTTAAAGGTAATTTTGGCGATGCCGATTCCAAACTATTGGATGGCGATGCCATTGAGACCGTTGTACCCGAGACCGTTCCGGAAACAGTACCTGAAGAAGTTCCCGCTCCGGCCGGAAATCAGGTAGACCCGACTGACAGTCTCTGATATACCGACTAAAAAAATTGAAAAAATGCCAGCAAAATGACAAGCTGGCATTTTTATTTTACAAAATGTCAGTTTCCAGGCAATGGCACAATTTCTGCCTACACCTACCAGAATTTCTAAACAATTAAAAACTAAACAATATGGCTAAAGTTAGCATTAAACCATTGGCAGATAGAGTTCTTATAGAGCCCATGGCGGCAGAGACGAAAACCGCCTCTGGCATTTACATACCAGATACGGCAAAAGAAAAACCACAAAAAGGCAAAGTCGTTGCTGTTGGGCCTGGTACTAAAGACAATAAGATAACCGTAAAAGTTGGCGATAATGTCATTTACGAAAAATTCGGCGGTACCGAACTCAAGTGGGAAGGCAAAGACTATTTGATGATGCAAGAGAAATATATCATCGCAATTATATAACCTGACATAAATTCCAAAAAACAAAATCAAGATTCCTAAAAGAAAACCCAGAATCCAATACTAATAAAATTGGCCTTTGGGATTTGAAAATCGGAGCTTAAAATTTTAAAATTAATTTTTATTATGGCAAAAGATATAAAATTTGACATTGATGCACGTGATGGCCTAAGAAGAGGTGTTGATGCCTTGGCCAATGCGGTAAAGGTAACGTTGGGCCCAAAAGGCCGTAACGTAATCATCAGTAAATCATTTGGCGCCCCACAGGTGACCAAAGATGGGGTAACCGTTGCGAAAGAAATAGAATTGGCCGACCCCCTAGAGAATATGGGAGCCCAGATGGTAAAAGAAGTTGCTTCTAAAACCAATGACCTTGCCGGTGACGGTACAACCACCGCAACCGTATTAGCACAGGCCATCGTAAAAGAAGGGTTAAAGAACGTTGCGGCCGGCGCCAACCCAATGGATTTAAAAAGAGGTATTGACAAAGCCGTAGAAGCTATTGTTGAGAATTTAGGAAAACAAGCAAAAAAAGTAGGTGATTCCTCAGAAAAAATAAAGCAGGTTGCTTCTATTTCTTCAAATAACGATGAATCTATAGGTGAACTTATCGCCCAAGCTTTCGGTAAAGTCGGTAAAGAAGGTGTCATCACAGTTGAGGAAGCCAAAGGAATGGATACCTATGTTGATATTGTTGAAGGTATGCAATTTGATCGCGGATATCTTTCTCCATACTTCGTTACCGATTCTGAAAAGATGACGGCGGACTTGGATAACCCATATATTTTATTATTCGACAAAAAAATCTCTTCGATGAAAGATTTGCTTCCGGTTTTAGAGCCTGTGGCACAATCTGGTAAGCCTTTATTGATCGTTGCCGAAGATGTTGATGGGGAGGCATTGGCTACCTTGGTAGTGAACAAATTGAGAGGTTCATTGAAAATCGCAGCTGTGAAGGCACCTGGTTTTGGTGACCGAAGAAAAGCCATGTTGGAAGACATCGCCATCTTGACCAAAGGAACCGTTATCGCCGAAGAAAGAGGATTCTCCTTAGAAAATGCGACTTTGGACATGTTGGGTACTTGTGAAAAAGTAACTATCGACAAAGACAACACGACTATCGTTAACGGTGGTGGCGTACAAAAAGATATCAAAGCCCGTGTCAACCAGATCAAATCTCAAATCGAGACCACGACTTCTGACTATGACAAGGAAAAACTTCAAGAGCGTTTGGCCAAATTGGCCGGCGGGGTTGCCGTACTTTATGTAGGTGCAGCATCCGAAGTTGAAATGAAAGAGAAAAAAGATAGGGTTGATGATGCGTTACATGCAACCAGGGCAGCAGTAGAAGAAGGTATTGTTGTTGGTGGCGGAGTTGCCTTAGTTAGGGCTAAATCATCTCTTGCAAAAATTTCTTGTGAAAATGCCGATGAAGAAACTGGCGTACAGATCGTAGCTAGAGCCATTGAATCACCATTAAGAACCATCGTTTCCAATGCCGGTGGCGAAGGATCCGTTGTCATTGCCAAGGTTATTGAAGGCAAAGGTGATTTTGGCTACGATGCTAAATCTGATAAATATGTTGATATGATAAAGGCCGGTATTATCGATCCTAAAAAAGTAACCCGTGTTGCTTTGGAAAATGCAGCTTCGGTTGCAGGTATGATCTTAACTACCGAATGTGCTTTGACCGATATTAAAGAAGATGCTCCTGCAGGAGGAGGACATGGTCATGGTGGCGGTATGCCCGGCATGATGTAAGCCTGATTTAAATTCATTTATAAAAAATCCGTTCCGATGACTAATTTGGAACGGATTTTTTTGTATTCGGCTATAAATAAAAAACCACCTGATATAAATCAAGTGGTCATTGTTGCTGATATTTTAAGGTTTATCTCATAAACCTAAAAAAAAAGAATTACTTCTTCTTCGCTGGTGCCTTCTTAGCTACTACCTTCTTAGGAGCTGCTTTTTTGGCGGCGGCTTTTGGAGCTGCTTTCTTTGCTGTTGCCATGATTGAAATATTTAAAATTCCAATTAAAATTACTTTTTTTTCTTGTGTTTTTATCTTTTGGGTAGCCCGTTATAAACTTATTTTTCAACAAACTTATGAGTAGGTATTTACCCTTCCGAAATGCCCACAATGCAAAACATATCGGTCATTTTCATAAGAACGTAGCTTTTTATTTTTTAGTATATTATATGGTATATAAAAAGTTGTTCATCGTAAAAATAAACTTCCAGTTCTGCGCTATAGGGTATGTCAATCCCCTTATTTAATTATTATGGCTATCCACTACTTTCTGGTCTCTATATTTACAGCAGGGCATTACCTTACTATAAGCTTCTTCAGTAGCTTTAAGCTCTTTGGTGTCATGGCCGGCTTCTACCAAGGCGGTCTTCACTTGCATGGGATCGGTCTTGCGCTCATCAAGTATTAATGATAATTGATGCGAAGGAACATCCCAAACGGCATACTTCACCCCTTTTACCCCTAGGGCCGCTTTTTCGATTCGAACTTTACACATTTCACAAACACCATCAACCTCCATGGTTAGTTTTTTATTCTTTTCTTGCGCAAAACTTGTTGCCGTAAAAAATACGAGTGCGATTACCGTAAATAATTTTTTCATAATTGTTTATTTATTTATTTTCATTCCTGCAAAGTTTGAAATCTACTCTTGTTTGTTATTAATCCCAATAACTTGAATTTACACCTCCCTCAATCCACCCTTATTCGGAGGGTAGTCTTACCTATTCCCGGCTCGTAGGCTAGGGAGCTAGTTTATATCGAAAACCTGCATAAAACATTCTACCCATGATCGGTGCATATACTATACTGGTATCAAAATTTGCGCCAAAAGGATCATCTGCGCCCAGCACAGGGTTGCTTTGCATAAAATTAGTCAAATTTTCGCCACCCAAGTAGATTTCAAACTTAGGGGAAAAAACTTTGGTGACCTGAGCGTTCATTAGGCTATAGCCTTTTGCAAAATCGCCCAATCGATATTGTGGCGGGTTGACATCGGTATTGGAAAGGCGTTGTTTACCTTGGCTGTGCAAGGTATAATCGAACCGCCATTGCGACCCTTTTTCGGTCAACATGGTTTGGTAGCCCAAATTGGCAAAGAAGCGATGTTGGGCCTGCAAAGGCTTTTGTAAACTGCCAGAGCGGTAATCTGTCTGTACATCATAATATTTATAGGCCGTTCTAAGTTCAACGTTTTTCACTATTTCGTAATTCACTTCAAACTGAAAACTGTTTGCAAAACTCTTTCCTTCCAAATTATAAAAAGAAACCGCCCTAGGGTTCTCCCAATCTACTACGACTTGGTTGACAAAATCGGTCTTATAAAAATCAAGGGTAATATTACCGGGCCTGTTAAAAAAGGTAAAGCCCTGCAAGAAACTGACCCCATAATTCCATGCATCTTCAGGATCAAGTCCATAAATGCTCCCTCCGGTATCCAATAGCTGAATACTTCTTGAAGTAGCGAAGAGTTGTTGGTTTTCGGCAAAAATATTGGCGGCGCGGCGTCCCCTGCCGAAAGAGGCCCTTAGGCTTCCACGCTCCCAAGGAGTATACCGTACATGCAAGCGTGGTGTAAAAAAGGTGCCCAATCGGTTATGGGTATCTACTCTTAGCCCTGCTGTTAAACTTAGTTTCTCAAGATTTTCATAACTGTATTCAAAAAAAGCACCTGCAGAGGCGTCTTCCCTACCGAAATCTTGACTATTGACCAATTCATCATACCCATCATAGGCAAAAGTTAACCCCGTTTTGAATTTATTGCGGGTATCTCCAATGATGGAATTAAAGATGAGGTTAGAGTATACACTCTCGTGATCAATGTCGTATCGTTTTAATCCGAAGTACGAATCTTGCATATGCATACTATAGGATGCCTGAAATCCAAAACTTTGAAAAGGCAGTTCAGGAAAAACATACCCCAATTTTATCGAAGAATCAAAACGGCGGGTATCGATTTCGCTTCCCCAACTATTCGTAGTCAACTTATCGAAGGAAGGATTAAAATCCACTTGCCCCACCTGCTTTTCGTCGTTCAAGAACCGAAGGTTTATAAAACTTACCCAACCTGTCTCGGGGTTTTGATATTGCCAACGATTCATTACGTTGATCTGATTGCCTAAAGGCGCATCTAAAAATCCATCGCCGTTGCCATCTTCTTTTTGGTCACGTCGGTTACCGTGAATATACAGTCCGGCGCTCCATTTATCCGTCAGTTTTTTATTGAGATGGGTATTGAGCTCCATTCTGCCATTAACATTATAGTACCCGTTTACAAAAAGAGGATTATCAGTTAATGGTTTTACCAATTCGGTGTTTATTTGGCCCGAAATACTTTCATAGCCGTTCACCACACTGCCCGCCCCTTTGGTGATCTGAATACTCTCCACCCAAGTACCTGGGGTAAACGTCAGTCCGAATGCTTGTGAAGCTCCACGCACCATAGGAATATTCTCTTGGGTGATCAGCAGGTACGGACTGGTAAGTCCCAACATCTGTATCTGCTTAGTTCCGGTAAGCGCATCATTGAAATTGACGTCGATTGCAGGGTTAGTCTCGAAGCTTTCAGAAAGGTTACAGCATGCGGCCTTTAGCAGCTCGGCACTGTTCACGGTAACCACATTCTGCGCACTAAAATAGGCTTTCTGCACTTGGTCTCGCTTTTTTTGCACTACTACCTCATCCAACACATTCGATGGTCTTAAGCTATGGTGTACCATTTTGGGCTCATTGATAGTCAAGGTATCCGATTCAAAGCCGATGTAGCTAATAATAAGTTTGTCATATTCCTTTTTATAAGGTATGGAGAATAGCCCCTCTTCATTTGTGATCGTTCCGATTTGAGAATTCATCCAATACACATTGGCACCGGATAGCCCAATATGTTTGTTTTCTGCATTGGCTTCCATGACCATGCCCTCAACTTTCTCTTGTGAAAAGAAGAAGATTGGAAATAGTATAAGAATACTAAAAAAGTATAACTTCATAGAACAATCGTATTTCAAAATTACATCTTTATTCATGACTAAGGATTTGACTTAACTAATTGTGAAAAATTTTTAGACTGTTTTATTCATTCACTTTATCATGATCTTCGTGACCTGTCAACGTCTTAGCTTCAGCTTCGTTCATCATTGATTTTTTGCCTTTCAATTGTGCAGCTGCATCGACCGTAAATGTTCCATTAGTTACGATTTCATCGCCATTTTCTAACCCTGACAACACCTCATAACCTCCATTGATTACATTTCCTATTTTGATTTCCCGCATTTCAAAAGTAGGACTGTTTGATTCTGGTTTTAAGTAAACGACAGAGCGTTCCCCGGTCCAAAGCACGGCACTTTCGGGTATTACGATGCGTTCATTCTTCATTTTCGAAGAGATTACGAGTGAACCGACCACGAACATTCCGGGTTTTAATTCCCCTTTTGAATTGTTTAAAACCGCTCTGATTTCAACGGTACGGGTTGCCGAATTCAATACGGGATCGATAAATGAAATTTTCGAGTTGAACTTTTTATCTGGATACGCCTTGGTCACAATTTCGATATTTTGGTTTTCTTTTAAAAGCGACACCTGATTTTCGTAAGCATCGAAAGCGGCCCATACCGTATTCAGATTGGCAATCTTGAATAAGGGCGAACCTTGTTTTACATAGTCGCCAGCCTCTACCATGATTTCTGAGACCGTTCCGGATACATTGGCATACACGGGAAAATTTTCCTGGACCTGACCTGATTTTTCAATTTGTTCGATCTGCTTTTCGGAAAGCTTCCATAGCTTGAGTTTATTACGCACGGCGGTATACAAAGCGGGTTGAGATGCTTTAATACTTGCGGCCGTAATCAATTCCTGTTGGGCCGAAACCAATTCAGGGGAATAGATGGTCGCCAATTGCTGCCCGTTTTTGACCTCCTCGCCCTCAAAGTTCACAAACAGTTTTTCTATGCGTCCAGCAAAATAGGATGCTTGGGTCCCAACGGCCTTTTCATTTTCTTCAATAGTTCCAGAAAGTTTCAGTGTATTGTCGCCCGAAGTACTGGAACCGACTTTTGTGGTTCTAATATCGGCCAGAGCCAATGCATTTTTGGACATTTTGAATTGATCTTTGGCCAAACCATCGACCCCTGATTCCATTGGAATCAAATCCATGCCACAGATAGGGCATTCGCCCGGGTCGGGTTGCATAATCTGTGGATGCATGGAACACGTCCACATTTCATCCGATTCCGATTCTTGGTTGTGGTCATGTGTTGCGCTTGCTGTATTGTTATTGGAACTACCCCCAAAAATCAAGTATCCGGCCATAAGACCTCCTATC
>JBATIN010000002.1:0-3334 GCA_049667765.1 Flavobacteriaceae bacterium | reverse complement strand
CTTCGAAAAATTTCCCAAAGGATTGAAGAAACATGAAAAACTCGTTCGGTTGATCCAAAAGACAAGTCATTTTTCGCCTACAGCGCAAAATGAGGTTCATTTTTTAAAAAATGGTAAGATTACTTTCGAAACGATATTCGAAGCCTTGGAAGCTGCCGAATCTTTTATTCATTTACAATACTATATTTTCGAGGATGGCGAACTGGCCGATAGGCTTTTAAGCTTGTTCGAAGATAAAATAAATAAAGGCGTCGTTATACGATTGATATATGATGGTGTTGGCAGCTTTTCCCTAACCAAATCATATCTTATAAAACTAAAAGGTATCGGCGTCGAGGTGTTTCCTTTTCTTCCTTTCAAGTTTGGCCGATTTCTGCGTTCGTTAAACTATAGAAACCATAGAAAAATTATCGTGGTAGACAACAAGTTTGCCTTTACCGGAGGTATCAATGTCTCCGACAAATATTTAAAGGGAGATCCCAATCTGGGCAAATGGCATGATATGCATTTGAAAATCGAGGGGCCTGCCGTTTCTCATTTAAATTCGATTTTTCTTTGGGATTGGCGGTTGGTAAGCGAACAACCTATTGACGCTTCTGTTGAATCAAAATCGAATGTATCCGAAAGCGGCAAAGCTATGGTTCAAATAGTGGCCAATGGTCCCGATGACGATTTTCCGGCCATTGAACAAGTCTATTTTTCTATTATCGGCCAAGCACAACACTATTTATATATTACAAATCCTTACATAATTCCTGGCCATGCTATTATGACTGCCTTGGAAACAGCAGCGCTAAGCGGTATTGATGTACGGTTGCTACTTTCGGCCAAAAACGATAGTCGACTGGTAAATTGGAGCGTACGTTCTTATTTTGAGCCATTGCTTAAGGCAGGAGCCAAGATACATTTGTTCCCAGAGGGATTTTTACATAGCAAGATTATGATCAGTGACGATAGCATCGCTTCGGTAGGAACGGCCAATATCGATGTCCGTAGTTTTGAGCAGAATTATGAAGTGAACGCCATAATATATGATACTGACTTTGCCGAGGCTTTAAAGGAAGATTTTTTAAATGATAGTGGCAAAAGTCAAGAAATTACCTATGCCGAACACATGAAAAGGCCATGGTTAGATAAATTAAAGGAGGGGGCAGCAAAGGTTTTTAGCCCGGTTTTATAGGCTGATGGTCTCATAGCCCAATTCGTTTTCACCTACTGCATTCTTTTCCCATGAATCGATATTCCCGAAAGTGGTTTCCGCAATGTTCGTCATGGCTTCCGTTGTCATAAAAGCCTGGTGCGGGGTCAAAAGTACGTTAGGAAATGACAGTAATTTCTTCAACTTTTCGTCTTTGATACCATCTTTGGTATTATCCCTGAAAAAAGTATCTTTTTCCTTTTCATAAACATCGGCACAGTATCCAAGTATTTTATTTGCTTGTAAGGTTTCGAGTAAGGCGCTGGTATCTACAATGGCCCCTCGGGAAGTGTTTATCAAAATCATATTTTTCTTCATCAAGGCCAGTTTTTCTTTGTTGATAAGATGATGATTCTCATAGGTCAATGGAATATGGACACTAATTATATCGGACATTTTACAGACCTCATCCAACGAAGTGTAGGTTACATCGCAAAGTTCTACCAAATCGTCATCGGGAATCAAATCATTTGCTAAGATCTTACAGCCAAATCCGTGCATGATCTTTACCATGATACTGCCTATGCGTCCGGTGCCGATAATTCCCACCGTCTTACCATGCAGATCGAATCCCATGAGGCCTTCCTGCAAAAAATTATACCGATGTACTTGAGCATCTGCAAGTATAATTCTTCTGGTAAACGCAAGCAGAAGCGCCGTTGCATGTTCTGCAATGGCATAAGGTGAGTACTCGGGCACATTTGCCACCCTAAAGCCAAATCGTTTTGCCGCCTTTATGTGAATATTGTTATACCCTGCAGAGCGCAAGGTTATAAAGCGAACACCAAGGTCCCATAATTTTTCAAGCACGACCATAGAAGCATCATCGCCTGAAAAAATTGAAATGGCCTTGAAACCTAATGCTTCAACGGCCGTTTGGGTATCCAAGGCATTTTTAGTGTACGCGACTTTATGCCTACTCTTATTGGCGCTTTCCAAAAAGGGTACTTCATAATCTTTTGCACTATATATCAGTACCTTCATTTTTGCTGTCCTTGTGAAAAATCAAATCTTGTTCTTCCATGGCGAGTACCACCAGTTTCACATAATCGTTAACGGTCTTAGCAATATCGGTCGGGTCTGTAATTTCAATATTACCACGCCAAATCAATGAACGTTCCTTACCCTCACAGATACAGTATAGTGATGTTTCGGCATGGTATATGGTAAATTTGTCATAGTATTCCGAATCGTAATAAATGTCTTGGTTGCGTAGATAATCGTCGCTAAAACGACCATTATACTTGTTCCAATCGGCCATATTCTTACGAAAGCTCTGCCGATCTTCAGACCCGGTGATTTTTGTTAGAAGAATAGCATCGAAGTCCTTATCTAGCAAACTACGCTCTACGTCGTCAAGCTCTTTTTCGGTTCGTTTGGTATTGGTGAACCTCACATCAAAAAGATCCAAACTTCGCATCGACTCCACTCCCCTTTTATCAAATTCAGACTTCAACCGGCTTTCAAAATCCTCTCTTGCCGTAGTATCTTGGGCCATGCCCACAAGGAGTACTTTATTGGCATCGAAAATTACAATATCAGGGTTCTTATAGTTCTCGACAAGTTCTGCGGAAGAACAACCAGTAAAAACCAGTAGTAAAATAAGTATCAGCTTTTTCATCTTTTTGAAGTTAATCAGTTATTTTTTTTCTGGGTTCTTAAAAGGTTAGTTTCGGGTTTTTCATAATTCACCACGCTCCCCTTTTTAGCAAATGACACAGCAACTAGAAGACCCTTAAATTCAATTCAGCAATCGTTTCTGTTTCTGTTTTTTCATCACTTCGGACACCAATTTGAAGAGTCTGGATTTCAACTTACGGTAATCGGCCAAATATGCCTTAATTTCAGAAGAAAGGTCCCAATGGGTCTCGGTATAGGCTTTTTCCATCTTTAATTGGTCTATGTCATCGATCATAATCTCCAATTGATTTTCATGGGCCTGCACTTTTTTCATGAGTACGACCACCTCCTTTTCCGCTTTTAATACCGCACTGATAATTTCTTTACTTTCTTGGAATATTTCATCATTCACTAACTGTAATGTGAACGATTTTACCAAATCGTTCAAAAATAATTGCTCGTCTCTAGCAAATTTTAGCTCTGACATCCAATGTAAACTAGCTTCGTGCATTTCAT
>JBATIN010000001.1:0-4632 GCA_049667765.1 Flavobacteriaceae bacterium | reverse complement strand
ATTTCAACAGGTATCGGTACTTGGGGTCTTAATAAAACCGTAAACTGGGCTTGGGATATTACCAATTTCGTTTGGTGGGTAGGTATCGGTCACGCAGGTACGTTAATCTCTGCGGTATTATTGTTGTTCAGACAGAAATGGAGAATGGCAATTAACCGATCTGCAGAAGCAATGACGATTTTCTCGGTAATTCAAGCCGGACTTTTCCCAATAATTCACATGGGTCGGCCTTGGTTGGCTTATTGGGTATTGCCTATTCCGAACCAATTCGGTTCGTTGTGGGTGAACTTTAACTCTCCCTTACTTTGGGACGTGTTTGCGATATCTACGTATTTGTCCGTTTCCTTGGTATTCTGGTGGACAGGTCTTTTGCCTGATTTCGCTATGATCAGAGATCGAGCAGTACGCCCTTTTCAAAAGAAAATATACAGTTTGTTGAGCTTTGGATGGAGTGGCCGTGCAAAAGATTGGCAACGATTTGAAGAAGTATCCTTGGTATTGGCCGGTTTGGCTACCCCGTTGGTGCTTTCCGTACACACGATCGTATCTTTTGACTTTGCTACTTCGGTTATTCCCGGATGGCATACCACAATCTTTCCGCCCTACTTTGTTGCGGGTGCTATCTTCTCTGGTTTTGCCATGGTCAACACCTTATTGATCATTATGCGAAAAGTGAGTAATCTTGAAGCCTATATTACGGTTCAGCATATTGAATTAATGAACATCGTAATTATGATTACGGGTTCTATAGTGGGCTGTGCCTATATTACCGAGCTGTTTATGGCCTGGTACTCGGGCGTTGAATATGAGCAATACGCGTTCTTAAATAGAGCAACAGGACCTTACTGGTGGGCCTATTGGGCAATGATGACCTGTAACGTATTCTCGCCACAGTTTATGTGGTTTAAAAAATTGCGAACCAGTATCATGTTCTCTTTCTTTATTTCGATCGTAGTAAACATTGGAATGTGGTTCGAACGGTTCGTAATTATCGTTACCTCATTGCACAGAGATTATTTGCCCTCTTCATGGTCCATGTTTTCTCCTACTTTTGTCGATATCGGAATTTTTATTGGTACCATCGGGTTCTTTTTTGTGTTGTTCCTTTTGTACGCAAGAACCTTCCCGGTAATCGCTCAGGCAGAAGTGAAGACTATTTTGAAATCTTCTGGAGAAAAGTATAAGAAATTACGTGAGGCCGGCCTTCCGCTTTACACTATTGAGAAGAAGGGTATTGTTGTCACTCCGGTTAAAGAGGTAGTTGCCAAAGAAGTTACTGACAAAAAGGTGGTGGTTGAAAAGAGTATCCCTAAAGAAAAAAATAATGGGGGTGTGAATGAGTTATTAGGTTCTATCGGTACTTTCGATGCTGCTAAGGATAAAGCGGATGATTTGAAAAAGGTAAAAGGAATCGGGCCAAAAATGGAACAGACCTTGAACCAAATCGGAATTTATACATTTGCCCAAGTTGGGCGAATGACAGCGAAGGAATATGATTTATTGGATGCTATTACCGAGGCTTTTCCTGGTAGGGCACAACGTGATGACTGGGCAGGACAGGCCCGAATATTAAATTCTAAGAAATAAGATATGGCATCTAAAGTTATACATGCTTATTACACCGATGACGATGTGCTTATGCATGCCGTTAAAAAGGTTAAGGCACAAAAACATCATATAGAAGAAGTGTTTTGTCCATTTCCAGTGCATGGCCTCGACAAAGCTATGGGCCTAGCTCCGACTCGTATCGCGATAACCTCATTCATGTATGGTTGTTTAGGCTTGGCCGTGTCCGTTGTCATGATGAACTATATCATGATAGAAGATTGGCCACAGGATATTGGGGGTAAACCAAGTTTTAGTTATCTCGAGAATATGCCGGCGTTTGTGCCGATTATGTTCGAATTGACCGTATTTTTTGCTGCGCATTTAATGGTAATCACCTTTTACTTACGAAGTAGGTTATGGCCGTTCAAAAAAGCAGAGAATCCGGATGTTAGAACTACCGATGACCATTTTGTAATGGAAATTGAGGTACACAACAATGAAAAAGAACTGACCGATTTGTTGTTGGATACCGGTGCAGTGGAAATAAATGTATCAGAAAAAAACCTTCATTAAATATGAATAGTTTTGTAAAAATAATAGTGGCATTTGGGCTTGTGATTGTTGCTGCATCATGCAATAACGATAAACAAAAACCTAACTATCAATATATGCCGAACATGTACGAACCGGTAAGTTACGAGACCTATGAAAAGGTAGGATTCTTGCCTAACGGCCAAGAGGCAATGTTGCCGGCTGAGCATACTGTTTCAAGAGGATGGTTGCCTTACGGGTTCGAAAATACACCAGAAGGAAAAGAGTTGGCACGTATGAATACTAGCCCTCTAGATTCATTACAATCTGAGGCTAATTTGGCTTCAGGACAAGTTTTGTATGGTATTTACTGTGCCATATGTCATGGCGATAAAGGAGACGGACAAGGGAACCTGGTGAAACGTGAAAAAATATTGGGTGTACCTAGTTATGTCGATGCGGCACGGAATATTACAGTGGGTACTAGTTTTCACACCATTCAATACGGTCTGAACTCTATGGGCTCATATGCCGCGCAAATGAACACCAAAGAAATGTGGCAAGTTTCAGAATATGTAATGAAACTTAAACAAGACTTAACAAAATAATATAGAGAACAGAGCTATGTATACGTTTTCAAATAGATTAAAAATAGGTTCCATTATCTTGATGGCCGTTGGAATTTTGGGCATTGTAGGTGGATTTATTGCTGCTCCCTCAACCGTTGAAGAGGCAAAAGCCATAGTGGCCAGCCAAAATACGGGTCATGGCGATGCACATAGTGAAGAAGCTTCTCACGCCGTTGCTGACGAGCATGGCGGTGACACGGCACATGCTACAGGTCACGATGCTGCACACGACGAGCACGTGTTACATCAACTACAGAATAAACCATGGGCTGCATTATACGTTGCCGCATTCTTTTTTATGATGATCGCTTTAGGGGTTCTTGCATTTTATGCGGTACAAAGAGCTGCTCAAGCGGGCTGGTCACCTTTGTTGTTTCGTGTTATGGAAGGAATAACCGCGTATTTGGTACCTGGAGGGATTGTGGTATTCGTACTCTTGGTATTGTCCGTATTGCATATGAACCATTTATTCGTTTGGATGGATCCAGAGGTTGTTGCACATGACAAGCTACTTCAAGGTAAAGCTGGATTTTTGAACCCTACTTTTTTCTTGATCAGGGCCGCTATATTTTTAGGCGGTTGGATCGCTTACCGTGAGTATTCAAGAAAATTATCGTTAAAACAAGATGAAGCGAACGACGATGCTAACTTTAAAATGAACTTTAGGATATCGGCTGGCTTCTTGGTCTTTTATTTGATCACTGAATCGATGATGTCCTGGGATTGGATTATGAGTGTTGACCCACACTGGTTCAGTACACTTTTTGGTTGGTACATTTTTGCCAGTATGTTCGTTTCCGGAATTACCGTAATCGCCATGATAACCATCTATTTGAAATCTAAAGGGTACTTGCCCGATGTCAATAACAGTCATATACATGATTTGGCCAAGTTCATGTTCGGTATGAGCATTTTCTGGACCTATTTGTGGTTCTCTCAATTTATGCTCTATTGGTACTCCAATATTCCTGAAGAAGTAACTTATTTCGTCACCAGAATAGAAGATTATAATCTACCATTTTTCGGCATGGTAGCCATGAACTTTTTGTTTCCTGTTTTGTTGCTCATGAACAGTGATTTCAAACGAATGAACTGGTTCGTAATTATGACTGGAATCGTTATTTTGGCCGGCCATTATATGGATATATTCAATGCCATTATGCCTTCTACCGTTGGAGATCAATGGTATATAGGAATGTCGGAAATAGGTGCCGTATTGTTTTTTGCGGGATTCTTTATATTTTGGGTCTTTAGGGCACTTTCAACTGCGCCGTTGCAGCCCAAGAGAAATCCGTTTATTGAAGAGAGCAGACATTTTCATTATTAGTAAGTAAAGTATAATATCAACTCATACAATGACTACATTATTAACTTTAGCCGTTTTAGTTCTGGTATTCATCGCGATTTGGCAGATGACCAAAATATTCGAGCTTTCTCAACTTAGAACGGAAACGTCTCAGATTGCGAACGAATCAGATAATAAGAACAACGCTTATCTAATGTTCGCATTTCTCATATTCATTTATGGGATAACCATATTCAGCTTCTGGAAGTACGGAAAATTTCTTTTGCCCGAGGCATCATCTGCACATGGTGCTGATTATGATAGTTTAATGTTGATTTCATTCGTTATCATCTTTATCGTTCAAACCTTGACCCAATTTTTACTTCATTATTTTGCCTACAAATACCATGGTAAAAAAGGTAGAAAAGCACTCTTTTTTGCCGATAATAACATGTTAGAGGCGATTTGGACCATTATTCCGGTGATTGTCCTTGCAGGATTGATTTTATGGGGGCTTTATAGCTGGACTAATATTATGGACATTAATGATGATGATGATCCATTGGTGGTGGAGATTTATGCCCAACAATTTAACTGGACAGCAAGATATGCCGGTGCCGATAACGTGCTGGGCGGCGC